>JBBQDJ010000466.1:0-3176 GCA_038319595.1 Verrucomicrobiales bacterium | reverse complement strand
GGCGGTGAGGGAATCGTGGAAGGTCGTGAAATCGACATACTCGGTGCGCAGTCCGTTGTCACAGAGGATTTCCCAAAGGACCGACGAGGGAACGGCCCCGCCGAGGTGGATGTGAAGATCGTGCATGGACCATTGCAGCCGGTTTTGGGCCGGATGGCAATGCGTGAAGTGAGTCTGTTAGGGTCGCGTGAAATTCAAATTGGCGAACAAACTAAGGAGGGCGGACATTTTTGTCCGCCTAGCCAATGTGTTGAGCAAAAACTCGCGCGAAGCACTCTTCTTGCGCCTGCCATTGGAAGCACGACAATAAGGTCGTGCCTCCTCAATCAACAATTTGAATTTTACACGACACTAGGGGGTGGGGACGTCTCGTCCGATACTGTCAGTTAAAACATGAAGAGCGAAGAATTGAACCGCAGATGGACGCGGATGAACGCAGATAAAGAGGGATATTTTTGGGTTTTCGTCTGCGTTTATCTGCGGTTGAAAATCCTTAAACTGACAGCATTGGAAGTCTCGTCCATACGCCTTAGCCGAAGTCGCCGAACTTGTGAGCTTTTCCACTGGCGGCCGAGGCCATGATGCCACGGATCACTTGGATGTCGCGGCGACCTAACTCATCGGTCATAAATCATCGTCCGCGCCCCCTTTTCCGGATGGCTGACAAGGATCGCGACGCGTTTGATGGTGGACGGATCCACGGCGGTGTTGCTCAGGTAGTCGAATTTTCCGCGCAGGTCGGTGTAGCCGTCTTTATGGAAGACCATCTCGCCGCTGTTCATCTCGGTGTAAACTTTGACGTAGGTCTTCGGCAGCGGTTTTGAATGGGCGGCATCGAGCACTTGGATCGTCCGCGAAACGGGCGTGTGCCGGACCTCAAGCGCCCGGGAGTCGAGCACTTTCAGGACCTTCTTCGTTCCCGATTCCGCAGAAACAAGCACGTTGCCCTTTCTCAGGCCTTCCGGTAAATCGACCTTCGTCTCGGTCGTATTCGCCGCGAGTGGCACCTCCAGATCTGCGTTCGGGCGGATCGTCGGTTCGCCGCCTTGGCTGCTTTCGCCCTGCAGGAAGGGGTCCTTCGAGAACAGCACTTCCAGATCGACGCTGAAGAGTCGCAGCTTCGCCGTGTCTAACGAACGATGCTTGATCACCAGTTTGCCGTCGTCGGCGAGTGTTAGCTCGAGCTGCGGTGCCGGGATTTCCTGTTCGGGCTTGGCATTCTCCACCGGTTGGTCGAGCGCGGCGATTTCATCCGCCTGATCCACCACTGCCTGGAAGCGATCCCGCCAAAGTCCCGGTGGCAGCGTGGGCAGCGTCTGCGTGGCGATCGCCTTGGCTTCCTCCGCTTTCTCGCGATGGAAAAGCACCACCGCCCGCAGGTAGTCATAGTTCACACGTCCCGGCAATTTCGCTGGATCGATAAGATCAAATCTCGCAAGCCCTTCCTCGATCCGATCCTGCAAAAACAGAAACGCCGTGAGCGTCAATTGATCCTCCGCATCCAGTGCAGGCTTCCAGCCAAGCTGATCCAGAAACGCCTGATAGTGGTTCCGCGCGGCTTCGTGGGTGAGCCGCGATTCTTTCGCGAAACGATGCGACCGCGCGTTCACTAGCGGATCGAACTCCAGCGTCTGCCAATCGTGATGCACCCTTGGTCTCACGTCTAGCAGCGGGCTGTCCAGCCAGTCGCCGAGCTGTCTGACCGCCGCCGAGTTTTCCAAATACTCGCGGATCGTCACCACGTCATCATGCTTGAAGCCATACGCCGCCACGTCTGGTGAAAAGAACAAGCGCTCGCGCAGGATGGCGGTGACATCGAGGAAAAATGCCGCGTCCTTCAAGCGCCAACGGATAGCTGATAGATCGAGCGTCTTGAGATTTTCCGTGCGCAACCGCTCCAAGACTTCTGCGCTGGTGCCCTCATTCGCCAGCACACCCCACGAAGCGGCATCGACCGGCTCGGGATCATTCGAGACGCGCAGCGTGCGACCCTTCGTGTCTGCTAGAACGGTACCGTCCTCGCTGACCTGCATCGGATAGACTTGGAAATCGCCGGCAGCCGGGAAATAAAACGCCAGCTCCAACATCACCACGCCGTAGGGGGCGAGTTCGTGCGTGGACGACAGCGTCGCCAATTTCCCTTCCAACGGAATCGACCCAGCGGGGATCTGCGCCAGCACATCGATCCGGCGGCCGATGCCGGTCGGGTTCGTCACCACCAGCGATTCCCGATAAGGAATCCCCGGCCGGAAATCTCCGGTCACGGGATTCTCCACCTGCCGCCCATTCACCGTGCGGAACGGTTCCGCCAGCGGGCTGAAGGTTTGCCTAACAAGTAGTGGCGATTCCGCCGCGACCTTCTCCGTGCGGCGCGTGTCCTTGTAGAAAAGTAACATCGGCTCCCGCGCTTTCACCCGCAGCGTGCTGCCATCCACCTTGACCTCCGGCCGCTCCGCCTTGAACGGCAGATCCAACAGCGCAAGGCACATCAGCGCCTCGTTCGCCGTCGTTTGGCAGGCATTGAAATGGGGTGATAGAAACGAACCCATGCCATCCCAAGCGGCGAGATCGAGCCAGAAGCGGTTGAGTGGAATCAATGATTCGTCAGTCGGCTTGGTGTTTTTGAAATAGTTCGCCTCCCGCCAGAGCCGGGTGCGGTCGGGAAATTGCATTGGCCGGGCTTCGAGGAGTGCCGCGCCGCTATTCCGCGTGGCGAACGGATCGGCTGATGCGAACGGATCGGCACTGGCACCAAAGCTTACGGCCTCACGCTCTTTGCCAAAAGCCCGGGCAGCCTGTGCCTCTGCAGCTGATTGAGGTTCGGGAAGTAGGGGCAGTTCGGATAGAAGGCCTGAATCATTCTTGCCAGCCGTTTCCATCCCGACATTCGATTCAGCCGCGTTTCCGACGGCTTGCGTGAGTTGTTCGATCTTGTCCAATTCACCAAGCGTGTTGGTGACGAGGAGAACTCCATTGTTGGTGAGAGTGACAGAACTTCCTTCGGGAAACGAGATTCCTGCCTGTTTCAGCAATTCTTTGATCGGAGGCCTAGCGGTAAGCCTTTTCGACTTCCTGTCCGGTTCGGCAAAAGGATCTGTTACTCCGCCATCGTCATCGGAATAAAGAGCGCTAACAAAATCGGGTGGAACCCTGAATGTGCGGGTAAAAATGTCTTC
>JBBQDJ010000465.1:0-3241 GCA_038319595.1 Verrucomicrobiales bacterium | reverse complement strand
CCAAAGATCGTTAGCGGGAATGGGAGTGCCCTGGGATTTGAGGTGGAGGCGGAGATCTGCATAGATGCCGGCGAGGTCCGGGGAAATGGCGGCGAGCTCGACAGCTGGGAGATTGCGCACGAGCCAATCTTCGTAACGCTTGCGATGCCGAGACTGACGGATACCAAACTGGTATTCCCCCAAGACAATCACGGGAACGACCATCCGGGTGGCAGACAGGAACGAATCACGTGCGGACGCGAGTCCATCTGCCCATGCGGAGAGAGCGTTGGTATCGAGAATCATGAGCGATCCTCGGGTTCGAGGATCTGGAACTCGGCGCGGATGGTGGCGTCAATGCGCTGGTTTTCTTGGTGGAGGTCAGCGAGTCCGCCGAAACCACTCATCCATGCGGGGAGTGCGGTGGAAGCGGTAACGCGTGCCTCTGCAGTGACTTTTTCCTCAATCGCCTCGGTGACGAGTTGGCGGAGCGGGATGCCTCGAAGTGCCGCACTAGCCTTGGCTTTGCGAAAAATGGCGTCTGGTATTTCTAAGGTCGTTTTCATCCGTAAAGAGATTCCCATATTTACGGGAAATCACAATAAAAATGGTGATTTGGTTAAAGATCTACGTGAGGAATCGGCCTTAAGTGGATGAGTGTTTGACCATGGATTTCCTTCATCCTTCATCACTGATCCCAAAATGCACCATTCATCCGAATTTCAGGTGCCCGGGGTGGATTGCGGCGGCGGAGGGGTTTTTCGTCAGGATACGAAAAAAGCCCTAGAAACTAGGGCTTTTGGCAGTTTTTAGGATGGTCGGGCTGGCGGGATTCGAACCCACGACCCCCTGCCCCCCAGGCAGGTGCGCTACCAGACTGCGCTACAGCCCGTTTCGTAAACGGATGGAGAAGGAAACAGGCGAAATGCGAATTGGCAAGCACGGAAAAACCTGACATTCCCCCCGCATGAATCGTGTCAAAACCGCCATCGTCGGGGCCAGCGGCTACACCGGGATGGAACTGCTGCGCCTGCTGCTCATCCATCCCGGCGTGGAACTGGTGGCTGCGACTTCGCGCCAGGAGGCGGGCAAAACCTTGGCGGCGGTTTTCCCACGTTTCCAAAAAGCGCCGGGCGCGGAACTCGCGTTCATGGAGCCGGATCCGGATGCCATCGCGGCGACCGGGGCGCAGGTGGCGTTTCTCGCGTTGCCCCACGGGGTGGCGGCGGAGATTGCCCGCGCGTTGCTGGATCGCGGGCTGCGGGTGATCGATCTGAGTGCCGATTTTCGCCTGCGCGATGCCGCAGTCTATCAGGAATTTTATGATCATCCGCATCCGGCACCGGAGATGCTGGCGGAGGCGGTTTACGGTCTACCCGAGATCCGCGCTGCGGAAATCGCGACGGCCCGTCTGGTCGCCGCGCCCGGTTGCTATCCGACGAGCATCCTGCTGCCGTTGCTGCCCTTGTTGCGTGAGAATCTAATCGATCCCGCGACCATCGTGGCCAACTCGATGAGCGGCGTGAGCGGGGCCGGGAAAAAAGCGGAACTCACCTTGCTCTTTTGCGAGTGCAACGAAAGCGCCCGTGCCTACGGCGTGCCGAAGCACCGGCATTTGTCCGAGATCGAACAGGAACTCAGCCTCGCCGCCGGCGAAAAAGTCACCATTTCCTTCCTGCCGCACCTCATCCCGGTGAACTCGGGCATCGTCACCACCACCACCGCGAAACTCCGTGACGGCATTTCTCCGGAGTCGGTCGGTGCCGCGCTCGACAAGTCCTACGCCGCCGCTGCCTTCGTCCGGCTCCTCGGCCGCGGCGGTTGCGCGGACACGAAGAACGTCACCCGCACCAACTTCATCGACATCGGCTGGCAGCATGACCCACGCACCGGTCGTGTCATCCTGATGAGTGCCGAGGACAACCTCGGGAAAGGTGCCGGCGGCCAGGCCGTCCAGTGCTTCAACCTGATGTTTGGAATGGACCCCACTGGAGGGTTGCAAAATTTCTAGGGAGCCGCCAATCTCGTCCGCTGTTTCCCTACATTAGCCCCTGCCATGGATATCCCATTTTCCCGAATCAAAGGTGGCGTCGGCGCACCTCTGGGTTTTCTAACCAGTGCCGTGAGCTGCGGCATCAAGAATCCCGATGCGACGCGCCTCGATCTCGCGCTGATCTATTCGGAGAAACCGTGCACCTCCGCCGGCACCTTCACCACCAACCGCGTCAAAGCCGCCCCGGTCCGGGTTTCCCAAGCGACCCTGCGCAAGGGAAACCTCCGCGCCATCATCGTCAATTCCGGAAACGCCAACGCCTGCACCGGCGTCCAGGGCATCCACGATGCGAACGCGATGTGCGACGCCGTCGCCAAGCCGCTCAAGTTGAAACGCTCGGAAATCGGCGTCGCTTCCACCGGCGTCATCGGCCTGCCCATGCCGATGATGCGCGTCGAGCCGAAATACGACGAGCTGCTAGAACGACTTGGTTCGAAGAACGGATCGGACGTCGCCGCCGCAATCATCACCAGCGACACCCATGCGAAGGAAATCGCCATTTCATTCGATCTTGGCGAGCACCGTGTCCGCCTCGGTGGCTGCGTGAAAGGTGCCGGCATGATTTCTCCCAGCATGGCCACCATGCTCTGCTTCATCACCACGGATGCGAATATGCCCACGGAGAATCTTCGCAAGGCCGTGCTCGAATGCGTCGAGGAAAGCTTCAATCGCATCACCATCGACGGTGACATGTCCACTAACGACACCGTCCTCGTTCTGGCCAATGGCGCGTCCCGGATGCCTGCCATGCGCCGCAACAGCACCCAGTGCAAGCAGTTCCGCCAAGCGCTCTGCTGGCTCATGTTAGAACTCGCGAAAGCCGTCGTCCGCGATGGCGAGCGCGTCACCAAGTTTGTCACCGTGAGAGTCGAGGGTGCGAAAACCTATCTGGACGCGAAGAAGGTGGCCGAGGCAGTTTGTAAATCCGCCCTCGTGAAATCCTCTTGGAACGGTGGCGACCCTAACTGGGGCCGCATCATTCACGCTGTCGGCTACTCGCGTGCCCGCATCCGCGAGGAGCTCGTCGATATCCACATCGGTGGAAAAGCCGCCTGCTTCGGCGGCCTCCAGGCGGAAACCCCAATGGACCAGCTCCGCGAGGCGGTTTCCCACCCCGAGTTTGAGATCGTCATCAACCTCAACCAGGGCGAGGCCGACTATACGATGTATTCCAGCGACCTCTCGCCCGAATACATCGACTTCAACCGC
>JBBQDJ010000464.1:0-3249 GCA_038319595.1 Verrucomicrobiales bacterium | reverse complement strand
TAGTGGACGCCGGTAGAAATGCCTTCCGCCGTCATTCTTTCCATGATCGCAGCACGGCTCGGCGCACCGGCGGTTTCTGATAGAATCACTTGGAACAAGTGCCAGTTGCATTGTTCGAAATCCGCAACCGGCAAGCTGAGTCCCAGCGCATGGACCTCTGGGGTGTCCAACCGTTTGAAATAATCACGCACGAGGTCGCGGCGGATTCGCGTGAATTCTTCGAGGTGCGGGAGCTGACCCAGTCCAACCCGCGCGGCGACGTCGGTTAGATTAAATTTGCCGCCGGCGATCTCTACGTCCATGCCATCGACGCCGGAGCGTATGACCCCTTGGAGGCGGTATTGCTCGGCAAGTTTTGCGTCGCTTTCCTCTGTCATCACGAGACAGCCACCTTCGATGGATGTCAGATTTTTGTTAGGATGGAAACTGAAGGAAACGAGATCGCCGAACGAGCCGATCAGACGGCCCTTCCATGAGCTGCCCATCGATTGCGCGGCATCTTCGACGACACGAAGGCCATGGCGGTTCGCGATTTCGTAGAGCCTGTTTCGGTCCACCGGCAGCCCAGCGAGATCCACCGGAAGAATCGCCTTGGTGGCCGGGGTGATGGCAGCTTCGACGGCCGTTAGGTCGATGTTGCGGGTGACCGGATCGATGTCCACGAAGACCGGTCGTGCGCCGACGGTTAGCACGACGTTGCTGGTGGCGACCCAGCTCAGCGGGGTGGTGATGACCTCATCGCCCGGGCCGACGCCAGCGAGGCGGAGAGCGACTTCTAAGGTGGCGGTTCCCGAGTTGAAAACCCGTACCGGGCGGCCACCGAACAGAGTGGAGAGTTCCGCTTCGAATTTCCGCGCGTTCGGCCCAGTGGTGATCCAACCAGAGCGCAGAACCTCGCAAACGCCAGCGATGGTTTCCTCATCGAGAGTCGGACGGGTGAGCGGAATCACCGGTTGAACGGAAGGGGAGCTGCTCATGGTGGGGGTGATTCGGTGCGCTTGATTAAAACAAACCGGTCGGATTTGTCCACGACCTCGTAACTCAAGCGAAGGTCACCGAACCAGTTGTTGAAATTGGTTTTGCGGATCAATGCATAAGCGGTGCCCGGCTGTTTCCATTGCTCTGCGAATGCGTATCGGTCCAGAAATCGCGTCGCGCTGAGTTCGGGTTCGGATTTTACCCCGTAGTTTAGTTCGTCGTCATATTCCACGAGGCTGACCATGCGGCCAAGATAAGCAGGCAGGTCCATGGCGTGGAATCCGACGATGTAAACCCGGTCTTCGGGTCGCAGGATCGGATTAAGGATGTCCGCAAATTTTTTCGTTGAGGCCTTTTCGAAGGAGCCCGTCGCACAAGCAAGTGCGACCAAAAAAAGCGCCATCGATGCGGCGATCGCGCCGATCACCAGCCGAGGATTCGCACGACGGTATCCGAGGAACGTGACTCCCGCTCCAGCTAGCAAAATGATGCCTGCCACCGCCCGGAACACTGGCAGGACGGCAACCAGATCCGGCTGGCCTTTCGGGTTCGGCGCGACAAAAACAGCGATTCCTAACAGTAGCGCGGTGGAGGCGAAGGCGATCGCTTCGGCCCGGAATTTCGCCCCGGATTCGGCCTGCCAAAGCCTGGAAAGCCAACGGCCTATCAGAATCGCGCAGGCTGGAAACACCGGCAGGATGTAGGGCACCAGCTTTGATTGGGATTTCGAAAAAAACAGGATGACGAATACGATCCAGATGATGAAGAACCACGCATCCGCATTTTCCTTCCGCGTCTTCCAACCACCGGGGAGGGAAAACCGCGTCGCCCGAATCGCGAAGAACAACCAAGGAAACAAACCGGCGATGAAGATCGGTAGGAAAAACCACCACGGCTCGAAGCGTCCATGAATCCTGGTGGTGAAGCGCAGCCAATGTTCGTGATAGAAATAAAAGTTCAGGAAATCGGAATTCGCCTGTGCTGCTAGCATATGCCAAGGCGCCGCGATCGCCAGCAGCACCAGGGTTCCAGTGATCGGATAGAACGGCCATAGCGCACGCCAGCGGTTCAAAAGCAGCACCCAGAAGAAGAGCACCGCGCCGGGGAGTGCGATGCCGATCAGCCCCTTTGACAAGGTGGCTAACGCCATGAACAGCCCGCAGCGTTTTTTTCCTGCCGGCTCGCGCATCGCCACGATGAAGGCAAGCAACGCGCCGCTCATCGTCACCGCCACCGCCATGTCTAATAGAACGATCTGGCTCAGGGCGAAATAGATGAGAAAAGTGGCGAGGACGATCGCCGCCAAGATCCCGGTTCCTCGATCATACAAGATCCGCGCTGCCGCATAAGTCAACAGGACGCCGAGAACGGAAAACAGGCCGTTCCAAACTCGCGCGGTGAATTCGTTGACTCCGAAGGTCTGGAATGTCAGCGCCGACAGCCAATAGACGAGAGGCGGTTTCTCGAAATATTTTACCCCGTTGAGCCGTGGTGTGACGAAATCACCGGTCACCGCCATTTCGCGTGGAATCTCGGTGTAGCGCCCTTCATCTGGATTCGCCAGCGGCCGGGTTCCGAGCATTCCGCAGAACCAAAGGCTCGCGGCGATCGCGATCACTGCCAAATCCTTCCACCAAGTGCATCGTCCGGATTTCCCGGAGGTCGCCGACGCTGGGAGGGAAGTTGAAAGCGTTGGATTTAGAGGCATGAGAAAGGGTGCCGAAGTTGTCGGATCAAGAATGAGAAGAGAGTGAGAAAATTCTTAGATCAAGTGACCACGTCTTTCTCAGTCATTTTCGAGTCTCCAAGCAAGCCCCGGCTCAAGGATTCTTGCTTTTGTAGGCGAGAACGACTGCCCCCGCCACGATCAAAAGGCCGCCGGCCACGTGTTGGAGCGTGAGCTTTTCCTTCAGAAAAACGGCGGCGAGAATCAGCACGAACACCACTCCGAGCTTGTCCACTGGGGCCACCTGCGACGCATCGCCCAATTGCAGCGCCCGGAAATAGCAAAGCCACGAAAGCCCGGTGGCGATCCCAGAAAGGGTGAGAAACATCCAAGTCCGACCGGAAAACTCCCACATTGCCGCGGGTTTTGTTGTGGCAAAGGCGATGGCCCAGGCGAATACGAGGATCACGGCTGTGCGGACCGCCGTCGCCAGATTGGAATTCACGCCCGTCACGCCGACCTTTGCCAGAATTGCCGTCAGACCTGCGAAAAATGCGGAGAGCAGTGACCAGTGGATCCAATTCATGACTCCTGCTTATCCACCC
>JBBQDJ010000463.1:0-3250 GCA_038319595.1 Verrucomicrobiales bacterium | reverse complement strand
GCCAATGCCATTACGGACACGGCGGCCATCCCGATTGCTTTTCCCGGCACCGTCGCCGGGCAATGGACCTTCACCACGGGCGTTCCCATCGACCCCATTCTGATCCAGACCGACGGTGCTTGGAGTTGGTTTAGTGACCACACCGCGCGCTTCGTGAATGGCGACCTTTACGTTGGCTACGTGAAGGGCCAGGCACAAAAAATGGCGATGACCCGCTACGATTTCGACACCTCCAGCGCCTACGAGTTCCTCTTCAGCACCGCGGTCAATCCGAGCAACGACGACCACGACGTCCCCAACGTCACCGTTCTTCCCGACGGGAAAATCCTCTCGGTGTATTCCCGCCACAACCTTGACACGAAGTTCTTCTACCGCACCAGCCTCAACGGTAATCCCTCCAGCCTAACTGACTGGGGACCCGAGCAGATCAAGGACCTCGGCACCGCGAAAAACACCTATTCGAACACCTTTCGTCTCTCGGTCGAGTCTAACAAAATCTATAACTTCTCGCGTAACATCAATTTCAACCCGACCATTTGCACCTCGACCGACAACGGCCAGATTTGGAGTGCCCCGGTCCATTTTATCAAAGCCGGCACCGGCGGCACGCGGCCTTACGCGAGGTATTGCACCAACCGTCACGATCGCATCGACCTCATTTACACCGATGGCCACCCGCGGGATGTGAACAACTCGATCTATCATCTATTCTATCAGGGAGGAAATTTCTGCAAATCTGACGGCTCCATCGTCAAGAGCATCGCCACCCTGCCGCTCGATCATGCCGCCGGCGAGCGAGGCACCGTCGTCTATCCCTACTCCGCCGCCGCATGGGGATCTGGTCAGGGTCCGGACGACTGGATTCCATCCGGCCGGGCCTGGACCTGGGACATCCATTACCAGCCTGATGGCAAACCGGTCTGTGTCTTCCAAGTCCAGGTCGATGGTGCCGCCGGCCCGGCGACCGACTTCAAGAACGACCGGATCTATTATTACTACGCCCGCTGGGACGGCAGCCAGTGGCGCAGGAAATTCATCGCGAATGCGGGTCGCGGGCTTTTCTCCACCGAGGATGACTACGGCGGCGGCATGTGCATCGATCCGGAGAACCCGAACATCATCTATATCTCCAGCAACGTCGCAAACCCGTTCAACCTCTCGACCCTCGCGCCCGCATTGAACCCTAACAACGAGATTTACGAAATCTACCGCGGCATCACCGCCGATGGCGGGGCCACTTGGAGCTGGAAGGCCATCACCTCCGGTTCGGATGCTAGCAACATGCGGCCCTTCGTGCCGGAAGATCACGGGCGGGCCGAAGCGGTGGTCTGGTTCCGCGGAAGATATACCACCTTCCTCAACTACGACTGCAACATCTATGGCATCTTCTCCGCGCCTCCAGTAACCGGCCTGCGCCTGCGCGATGTGCAATGGCCGCCGGGCGGTGCTGCCTTCAAATGGGCTTCGACACCCGGCAAGTCCTACCGTATCCGTGCTTCGTTAGATCTCATGAGCTTCCCCATCAACGTCGCTACCGGTGTCTCCGCCCAAGGTGATATCACCTATCAGCCCTTCACCTTCCCTCCCGCCATCTCCGGCGCCCCCGCGGCATTCTTCCGGGTGGAAGAGGAGTAAGGTATGCTGGTCCTGTGACTGGAAATTGCTTTAGGTGGTAGGCTCCTGAAACAACCGCTTGGCCGGCGCGGAGGGTGAGGGACACTTGATTCTGGGTAATGTGAAACATTCATTGCCGAGCAAGCAGTCGCGAACTCCAAGACTAGCGACAAAGCGGCAAACCGCATGGACCTTGTGCTGCGCGAATTTGAAATGGTCGAAAAAGTGGCATCAGTTTCACTTGGGATTTTTCGTTGGTGAACTTCCAGCTCATCGATTTCGATTCTTGATCCTCCTGAGAAATGCCGTCCGCACCCTCAATGTCGCCATTTCCACCCGCATGAATTTCCCCTGCAATTTGCCCGTGCCTTTCGCCCGGCTCAAAGTAACTTGTCGGCGCAGCTTCTTCCGCTCGATCCGGTAAAATGGTCCACCTTCGTCGCCACATCCCTATTCTCATCATCCTGCTTTTAGTCGCGCTTGGCCCATTCCGGGCGGCGGCTCAGGCCACGAATGGCGCCTGGGTGTATCCCTCGGCGACGGGGAATTTGCTATACCAACTCGACGAGCGTGGCCAACGCATCGCGGATTTTTCGCAATGTGGCTATCGGGGTGGCACCGAACCTTTGCCGAATGTCGCGGCGCTCATTCCGCAGAACCGCTGGGTTTATGTCAGCCCGGGCTCTGGCGATGATACGGTGCTGATCCAGGCGGCGATTGATGCGGCGGAGTCCTTCACGCCGGATGTCAACGGTTGGCGCGGTGTGGTGTTTCTTAATGCAGGAGAGTATCAGGTCGCCACCACCCTCACCATGAATACGAGCGGCGTGGTTTTAAAAGGTGCAGGCGATTCCCCCACCACGGGGACGCGGCTTCGGGCGACGGATACTCGGCAATATACGCTCATCAACGTGACAGGCTCCGGTAGCCGCAGCACGGTGAGCGGAACGACTCGCAATCTCACCCAAAAGCTCATGCCAGCGGGTTCGCGAACCTTCGAAGTGGACAGCACCAGCGGCCTCTCCGTGGGGCACACGGTCATCGTGAGGCGACCGAGCACGGCCAACTGGATCGTCGATCTGGGGATGGATAAACTCGGGCCAGCATCTGGGGATCCTGGTGCCGTTCCATGGACCGCCGGATCGAAGGATCTCAGTTTCGACCGCACCATCACGCGCATCGAGGGCAACTGGATCACGGTGGATGTGCCACTGCCGCAAACCTTCGAGTCATTATACGGTGGTGGTCAAATCTGGCGCTACACTTGGAGCGGACGCATCCAGCAGATCGGCATCGAGGACATCTATGGTTTTTCCGACTACGTGAGTGCTACGGACGAAGCACACGCATGGACCTTCATCAAGTTCGCCAACGTGCAGCATGGCTGGGTGCATGACATCACCGCCCAGTATTTTGGAAACAACGCGGTGCTGCTCAACGACGGCGCGAAGTGGATCACGGTCGCAGATTCACAGTGTCTCGATCCCATTTCGATTATTGACGGCGGGCGGCGCTACTCCTTTGACAATGAGGGCGCGGAACTGACTCTCTTCGTGAATAACTACGCGCGGCAAGGCCGCCATGATTTTGTCTTCGGCTCACAGGTAGCAGGGCCGAATGCGTTCGTGTTTGGCAC
>JBBQDJ010000462.1:0-3269 GCA_038319595.1 Verrucomicrobiales bacterium | reverse complement strand
GACAACACAGCATCCCGATCCATGAGTGATGAAGCCCGCCCCAAACCACTGTTTTTCGTCGTCCTTGCTTGTGTGATCCTCGGACTTGTCGCCTATGGATTCCGCGGAGTGCTTTTCCCCAAGGATGAATCCTCCAAAACTTCCGCGATTTCCAAGGACGAGCTGACTGCCGCTGCGGGAGTCGAGGCCGCGGACTCGAACGTCCCGACCACCGTCAAGGAATACGTCTTCAAGCCGAGCGAAAAGTTGCCACCGATCACGCAGACCAGCGGTTATGATCCGATGAACGCGCGGACCGTGAAGTTCGCGCTGAACGTCTGGGCCGGCTGGGCACCCATCATTCTCCAGAATGGCGGTGCCGAGCCCGGGAAACTCTGGACCACTCCCGGCGGCGAGCCATTCAAGGTCGAGCTCGTTCTGATCGACAATCCGGTGTCCATGCGTGACGCCTATGCCGCCGGCAAGGTGCACATCGGCTGGGCCACGCTCGATATGTTGCCGCTTTTCATGGACCAGTTTAAAAAGGATCCGCGCATCATGCCGCGCGTTTTCCAACAGGTGGACTTTTCTAACGGGGGTGACGGCATCGTCATCCGCCGCACCGCCGCCAAGGATCCTAACAGTCCGAACATCGCCGATCTCAAAGGTAAAAAGGTGGTGCTCGCGCAGAACTCGCCTTCCGAATATTTCCTGCTCAACGCGCTCGTCAACGGTGGCGTGCAGCCCGCTGAAGTGGAGTTCGTTTACACCGAGGATGCATTCCAGGCCGCCGCCGCCTTCAATGCGGACAAGTCCATCGCCGCCTGCGTGTCGTGGGCTCCTGACATCTACACGCTCAGCGAAATCAAGGGCAACCACATGCTCGTGAGCACCGCCACGGCGAACAAACTCATCGCTGACGTCTGGTTCGCCCGCGGCGACTTTGCCCGCGACCACATGGACATCTGCGAGGGCCTCGTCCGCGGCATCTTCGAAGGCATGGAAAAGATGAAGTCCGAAGCAGGCAAAAAGGCAGCCGCCGCCTCGATGGCCAAGCTCTACAGTATTCCTGAAGCTGACACGCTCGGCATGCTTGCCGACGCCCACTCGACGAACTACGCGGAAAACCGGGACTTCTTCATGAACCAGAACAACCCCGCCAATTTCGAGCGCACCTGGAACACCGCCTACCTTCTCTATCGGACAATGAACCGTATCACTCAACCGGTCTCATTCGACAAGGTGATGGATTTCACCATCCTCCAAAAACTTGAGAGCGAGGAGCCGTTCAAATCCAGTCGCAACGAATACCAGATCAACTTCGCGCCCAAGACCGTGCAGTCGATCAAGGCCGAAGGCTCGGAAATCCTGACCAAGGTGGTTACCCTGCATTTCTATCCGAATTCGTGGGACCTGCGTAAGACAATCACGGTTCGTGAGAACGGCAAGGACATCGAGAAACCCTACGAAGTCGGCGTGGACGCCGTGCTGGAGGAAGTCGGCAAGCTCGCGGGACAATACGGAGCCGCGAACATCGTAGTGGAAGGCCACACCGACGGATCGATGAAGGGCCAAGTTAGCCCGCAGATGGTCAAGGAACTTTCCGGCAATCGCGCCGCCGCCGTAAAGACGGAGATCCTGAAAAAATTCCCGAACTTCAATGTCAACCAGTTCTCCACCGACGGAGCCGGCTGGTCCCGGCCGTTTGACGAGAACGATCCTAACAACCACGCCCTCAACCGGCGGGTGGAGGTCAAGGTGATCGCGCTTGAAAACCCCGAGTAAGCGCCCGAACCGCTTGAAATGAGTGAACCTCAAAAAACCCGGTCAGCCTCGCCTCTCGGCGCATGGTGGAAGCGGGCACTGACCATCCGTGACGCGCCGAGCTACGCCGAAGGTCTGATCTTCGGCGGACTCTGCATCGGACTCGTGCTCTTCGTCTGGTGGTTACTCACCGTCGGAGAAGGGGATGCGCGGCTGGTGGATATTTCCAAGCTACCCAGTCCCGGCGAAACATTCTCGTCGTTCTCCGAACTTTGGAAACGCGGGCTGTCACGCAGCATCGTGATCTCCCTAGCGCGGGTGCTTGGCGGGTTCTTGTTAGCCGCCGCCATCGGCGTGCCGTTAGGGATCGTCGCCGGAAGTTATCCGCGGGTAAACGCGTTTTTCAAACCGCTGGTAATTTTCGGCCGCAGCATTCCCATCGCGGCGCTGATCCCGCTCACGTTGTTATGGTTTGGCATCGGCGACCTGAACAAAGTGATGTTCATCTTCCTCGCGACCATCGCCTTCGTGATCTTTGATACGGTGAACACCGTGAATGCCGTGCCCGACCGCTTCATCGACACCGCCTACACGCTCGGCGCCCATGGCTCCCGCAAGAAGGGCGCGCGCATCGCCGCGATCATGGGCGTGATCTACGGGCTGCTGATCATGACGGTATGGCTGCTGTTGAGCGAAGCCGTCGGCTCGTCGAACGCCGAGATGCCGGAGGGTTCTGGAACCGCGTGGGTCGCCGGGTTTCTCTCGTTGGCGTCGTGGAAATACTTCGGGATTGGATTTGTCCTCGGGTTCGCGCTATGGTTCCCGATCGCCGGACACCAGGTGTTGCGGAAAGTTATTTTCCCGCTGGCGCTCCCCGACATCGTCAACAGCCTGCGCCTCATCTTCGGGTTGGCGTTCGGATACATCATGCTCGCCGAGGTGATCAATCCGAAGTCCGGCATCGGTTCGTTGATCATCCTCAGCGAGCGTCGCGGCTTCCACGAGCATACCTATTTGTGCCTATTCATCATCACCTTGCTGGCTTGGGGCATCGACCGGGCTATCATGCTGATGCAGCGCCAGCTTTTCCCTCATATTAAACATGGCGAAAATTGAACCAGTCGCTTCAGAGCAAGCTTGTGAATTGAAAGACGTGCCACCGCCGTCGGCAGTGGGGCTTCCCATGGTGGTGGATTTCAAGAACGTCACCAAGACCTTCGACGCGGGCACGCAGCGGGCGTTCACGGCGATCAAGGACGTCACGTTTTCCGTTGAGGACATCCCGAAAATCGGTGAGTTCATCGGCGTGCTCGGTCCCAGCGGCTGCGGGAAAAGTACCATGCTGCGGCTCATCGCCGGACTGGCCCCGCAATTTCCTGCGACTTCGGGCTCGGTGCTGGTCCACGGAGAGCCCGTCACCCAACCCGGCCCCGACCGTGGGTTCGTTTTTCAGGATTACGCGAATTTTCCGCATCGGACGGTGCTCGACAATGTGGCCTTCGGGCTGGAATGCCAGCAGGTGCCCG
>JBBQDJ010000461.1:0-3274 GCA_038319595.1 Verrucomicrobiales bacterium | reverse complement strand
TGTCTGTCACTCGGATGATGCTGCTCTCGGCATCTACCGCGGATTGTGTGATTCGGGAATCTCGGTCCCTAGAGAGGTTGCATTGGTCGGTTGCGACGGCATCGAGGATACCGAGTATTTGGAATGCCCGCTGACAACGTTGGTTCAGCCGGTGGCGGAAATGTGCGCCACTGCTTGGAGCTTTCTCCAACAGCGGTTGGAAGACGGGGCACGTCCGGCGCAGCGCTCGGTCTTGAGCCCCAGACTGGCCATCCGGCAATCCACCCATCGGCCGGGTTGAATGAAATCTTAGCGGTGCGGGATTGTCGCGCCTGAAACAAAACTTAGCACGGGATAAATTTGATTGACGACTTAGAACCGCTTCCCTAGCGTCTGTCCGCCTGTCGGAAGATACGGCAGGCCCGCAGCGGTATGGATGAAGTTATAAAATCGCAGATCCGAATCTCCACCTCTTCGACCCACCACCACAACCATGAGTACCCCTTCCGTGAGCACCACTGAGCCTGGCAAGAGTTCCTATGATCGATTTCTTCTGCTGGTGGCAGGCCTTGGTGGTCTGCTTTACGGCATCGACATCGGGATCATCGACCCCGCCCTCGGCTATCTGGGCAAGACGATGTCGATGACTGAGGAAAACAAGTCCGTCATCGTGGCTGCGGTGCTTTTCGGTTCGATGTTCGCCTCGGTGATCGCCGGTTTCTTCGCGGATCTTCTCGGGCGCAAGGTGATGATGATCATTAGCGCCGTCATGTTCGTCGCCAGCGTTGGCATTATTTTCACATCGCAGACGTATCTGCCATTACTCCTCGGCCGCATCCTTCAGGGGATGAGTGGCGGTGTGATCGCCGTGGTGGTGCCTCTCTATCTGGCAGAGTGCCTGCGGGCGGATACACGGGGAAGGGGGGCGTCGATATTCCAATTCATGCTCACCTTCGGCATCGTCGTCGCTGCGTTTGTCGGCGACTACTATACCAAAAAGGCCGAGACCTCCATCACTTTGGCGGCTGGAGATCAACAGGCAATCCTCGCCGCTGCAAACCATGCCTGGCGCGGAATGTTCCTCTCCGTGGTTTACCCGGGACTTTTGTTCCTCATCGGGGGATTCTTCATCTCTGAATCACCGCGCTGGCTCTATCGAAAAGGCCGCAAGGAGCAGGCTCGCGCCGCGATGCTGCGATCGCGGACCACAGCGGAAACCGACTTCGAGCTGTCCGAACTCGAAACGGCCCTAGTCCATGAACACAGCAAACCGAAGATTACCCTCTTCGAGTCGCTCGGGGAAATCTTCACCCAGCGCAGGTACATCATCCCGTTCGTTATCGCCTGCGTGATTCTCGGTTGCACTCAGGCCACGGGGATCAACTCGATCCTCGGCTTCATGACCACCATCCTGCAACAAGCTGGACTCGCTGCCGAATCCGCCTCGCAGAGCGGTCTGTGGATCAAGCTGCTCAACTGCGTGATGACCGTCGTCGCCGTCATACTGGTGGACAAAAAGGGCCGTAAATTCCTGCTAAAACTTGGCACAGGAGGGATCATCGTCTCGCTGCTGGCCGCCTCAGTGGTCTTTTATTCGTTTGAATCCAAGCGGGTCAATGTCGTGGCTCAAGTGAAAACCCTGATCGTTGATGACGGTCTTGACTTTGATCTAACGACTGTCGATCTGGGTAAGGTGGTCGATGAAGGCCAGCCCGTGCAACTATCGATTCTCTATGCCTACGGCGAGAAACAGGACATCGCAGTTGCCCTCAGCAATGATCCGAAAAAACGGCAAATCAAAATTTCCCTGTTGCCCGACGACAAGAAAAACGCCGGCCAACCCCTCAGGATTCTGCGGGCCAAGGCCGGCCCGGTGCCCACTCCGGCCACCGGCGGTATTGTGGCGGTCTGCCTTGCGTTCTTCATTGCCTTTTTCGCGGTGGGTCCCGGTGTCTGCGTATGGCTTGCTCTATCAGAACTGATGCCCACCCGCATTCGTTCCGTGGGGATGGGATTCGCCCTGCTGGTTAACCAAGGTATTTCCACCGGCATCGCTGCGTTTTTTCTACCGATCGTTGGCAACTACGGTTATTTCGCGATGTTCGGTTTCTGGGCCGCTTGCACGGTCGTCTATTTCATCACCGCCGCCTTCTTCCTGCCGGAAACCAAGGGCCGGACGCTCGAAGAAATTGAAGAGTATTTCGAAGGTGGGAAATCCCGCAGTTAGAATCATGACCAAGCTAAACATTTCCGCCCCGCTTGACCCCGGTTTCCAGCCGGCCGTCCTTTTCAACCGCAAATACGTCCGCGATGTCCGGGTCTCCGGCAAGGCGGTGCCGCTGGTGCTCGGTCTTGAGCGCGAGTGCGGATTGGTCTCGCGGTTTGAAACCGTCGTCAGTCCCACCGCCGATCCCGCGACGCTGCTCTACGTCGAGCGCCTGGTGAAGTTCCTCCTCTGGGGCCGTGGCGGCTGGAAACTCCACTTCGGCGGACCGAAAGCAATCGGCGAGTTCATCCGCAAGACCTACTCGGCGCGTGGTGCACGCAAATTCGACTGCGATATGATGGCGCTCGCCTATGGCAAAAAATTCGAAATCGTCTTAACTTCCGCAGACAAGGTTCCCGCAGCCAAAGACATGCAGGTAGCCGCGGGCGGCCATCTCAAGGGCTGTCGCATCGGGTTTGACCTTGGTGCCAGCGATTACAAGGTCTCCGCCGTTGTCGATGGTGAAGCGATCTTCACCGAGGAAACTCCGTGGGATCCGAAAATCCAGGCCAACCCGGAGTATCACTATCATCACATTTCCGCGGCACTCCATCGTGCCGCCGCCTGCATGCCGCGCGTCGATGCCATCGGTGGCAGTTCTGCCGGTGTCATCGTGGATAACGAGATCCGTGTCGCCTCCTTGCTGCGCGCGATTCCTAAAAAACTCTTCCCTACCGCTGCCGCGGTTTTCAAACGCATCCAGAAGGAGTGGAACGTGCCGCTGGTGGTGATGAACGATGGCGACGTCACCGCACTCGCCGGCGCACTCTCACTCCAACAGACCGGGATGTTAGGAATCGCGATGGGCTCCAGCGAGGCCGCTGGCTTCATGGACAAGCGGGGCCGCATCCTCGGCTGGCTCAACGAACTCGCCTTCGCCCCGGTCGATTACAACCCAAAAGCTGCCGCCGACGAATGGTCCGGTGATAACGGTGTGGGAGCGCTTTATTTCTCCCAACAGGCAGTGAACAAACTTCTGCCCGCCGCGAAGATCAAACTGCCCAAGGCGATGGATCTTCCGGAGCGGCT
>JBBQDJ010000460.1:0-3281 GCA_038319595.1 Verrucomicrobiales bacterium | reverse complement strand
GCGATGGAGAGTGAGGCTTCGAAATCTTCCCCGATGGCGAGGATGACCGCGTCACAGCTATCGATAGGGATTTCGTGGAATGCGTCCAAGTCCGTGCAATCCGCCTGGACGATGTATTCGATCTCGTCCTTGAGCGCATTGATGTGACCGGGGTGATTGTCCACGGCGACGATTTCGTGTCCTTCGCGGTTGAGTTGACGCGCGAGGTGGGTGCCGAAGCTTCCTAGGCCGATGATGCAGAATCGCATGGTGATGGTGGGGTGGGATCAGGTGAGAAGAATTTGCTCCTGCGGCTTGCCCGAGATCGGGCGGCGGTCGGGCGGCACGAGCGTAGCGATCACGGTCAGCAGGCCGATCCTGCCGACAAACATGTTTACGATGAGTAAAATCTTCGCTTCCGGAGTGAGCGTCGGCGTGAGATCGAGCGAGAGCCCGACGGTGGCAAACGCACTGATCAAATCGAACAGCAGTGCGGTTTCCGTGATGCCGCTGCCGGTCTGGAGCATTTGGAGGAGAGCGTAATTCACCACCAGCCAGATGACGGTGAGCACCATCACCCCGAGGGCCTGGGTGCCGATTTCCGCAGGGATTGTGCGGTTGCAGACGACCATTCCGCGCCGGCTCATGCGCAGTTGGCTCCATAAATGGGCGATGCCTACCGCAAACACCGTCGTGCGCATGCCGCCCGCCGTGCCGCCGGGCGATCCGCCGATCAGCATGAGAACCATCAGTACTTGGGTGGTCAAGGGGCCGATTTGTGACATCGGCACCGTGTTGAAGCCAGCCGTCCGCGCGGTGATGGAGTGGAAGAATGCAGTTAGAATCCTGCCGCCGTTTTGCGGGCCATCCCATAACAGAAACTCGCTGGCGAGGATGCCGCCCGCGCCCGCCACGATGAGGCCCGCAGAGACCCACAGCACCAGCCGGGTATGGACGCGCAGTCGCGGGCGTGGACCAGATTCGCCTTTCCGGAGTCGAATCATGGCCAGTGTCCAGAGCGAGATGTCCTCGTTGACCAAGGCTCCCAAACCGCCGATGACGATGAGCAGCATGATGACGATCTGCCAGATACCATTGCCATTGACGACCGCGCTGGCCATGCCGTCCGGCAGGGTGGAGAAGCCCGCATTACAGAATGCGGAAACGGAGTGAAACACCGCATGAAACAACCGCGTGCCTGCATCAGGAATGCCGTCCAGACTTAGGAACAAGATCAGCGCGCCGATGCACTCACAGATAAAGGTCATGCTGACGATGAATGAAAGCGTCCTGCCGACGCGGGCTAATCGATTTTCCTGAAGCATTTTTCCTAGCAGTAGCCGGTCATGCAGGGAGAGTCCTTCAAACAGCACCACCGCCGCAAAGAACGTGAGCGTCATGATTCCCAGGCCGCCGATCTGGATAAGCAGCAGGATCACCACCTGTCCCGTAGTGGTGAAAAACAGCGCCGTGTTTTGCACGCCCAAGCCCGTCACGCAGACCGCGCTGGTGCTGGTGAAAAACGCATCCAGCCATGAGCAAGTCTGCCCCGGCACCGTGCAGCGCGGCATTTTCAATAAAAGTGCCCCCGCGAGGATGATCAGCAAAAACGAAACCAACAGCACCAACCCGGGATGAAACGCCCGCGCGGTGAGACGCGTCTGATGATAGATCATCGATACCAGCCCGCTGATCAGGACGGTGAGCTGGATAAATACGTGCGTCCTCAGCGACCATTCGCCGAGTGACGAAAGCGGCAGAACCAGTAGAACCACCGAACTTAAAAATACCACGAGAGCCGCAACGGCATGGAAGCCAAGCCTGCGCCGTTCGCCGCGCTCCGTTTGGTCCTTCCAGAAAACCCAGCCGCGCTGCAACGCAAAGGCCATGCCAGTTAGGGTAGTGAGCCAATGTTGCCAAACGGTGATTTCCCCGCTCCATCCGACGAGCGAGAGCAAGCAAGCGGCGGCGACCAAAGCGAGCAAAGGATGTAAGGCCTGGCGGCAAATCTTCACCCCACCGGCGGATTCATCTGTACCTTTGAACTGGATCATTGACTCCGGGACTAACAATCGTGACAACGGCCGCAGTTGCCGCAGCAGGGTGATCCCGGATTGAGCATTTGGCAATCCACTTCGCAGCAGTGTGACGCGGGGCTTCTGGCAGATGGCGAATCTTGAGGAATGGCCGTTTAAGTTGCCCGACAACGCAACCAGTTCACCTCGACGGTGTTTTGCACTCACTCACACCATGCACCGCGTCGTATCGAACCTGAAAATCCCGCTCACCTTCGCATTCTTCTGCTCCCTCATCGTGCCCGTCACCCAGGGAGCTCCGGCCCCTTTGGACGGACGGGTGGCCGATCGGATTTTTCAGCGTGGGGACAAGAACTCCGACGGTAAAGTCACACCTGATGAGCTGCCGAATGCGGAGTCGTTCGCGAAGTTCGACCTGAACAAGGACGGCGTCATCCTGAAGGAAGAAGCCGCGACGGCGCTCCGTGGACTGGCCCAGACGAATGCCTTCGACAGCGATAAAGAAACCACGAGCGAGTTTCTGAGAAGGCTACTCGGACGCGACGGCTCTTCTGCGGCGGAATCCACGCCGTCCGATTCTGCCGCCTCGCCCGCAACCCCGGTGGTTCAGGGGCCGGAAAAGCTCAAGCCCGGCGACGTCGGTATTGGCAGACAGGTGGCGGATTTCGCTTTCAAAACTCTCGATGGGAAGATGGGCCACCTCAGTGATTGGAAATCGCAGAAGGGTGTGAC
This sequence comes from Verrucomicrobiales bacterium, assembly GCA_038319595.1. Taxonomy (GTDB): domain Bacteria; phylum Verrucomicrobiota; class Verrucomicrobiia; order Verrucomicrobiales; family Akkermansiaceae; genus Luteolibacter. Next base: position 534 of record JBBQDJ010000460.1, on the reverse strand, counting down.
GATCGTCTTCACGAGCGCAACATGCCCGGTCAGCAAACGCTACGGGCCGAGCATCGCACGCCTTGAGAAGGAATTGAAAAACCACGACATCGCGCTCTTGCTGGTCAATCCGTTCGCCAGCGAAAAACCGGAGGAGATCGCTGCGTGGATCAAGGATCAGGGGCTCACGTCACCCTATGTCCGGGACCTCGACAAATCAGTCTCGCAGGCCCTCGATGCCCGGACAACCACCGAGGTCTTCCTCCTGGATCCCAAGCGCACGCTCATCTATCGCGGCGCGCTGGATGACCAGTACGGCATCTCCTACAATCTCGATGCCCCGCGCGAGACTTACCTGCTCGACGCCGTCACCGCGATGCTCGCGGGATTGCACCCGGCCATCGCGGCGACTGAGGCACCGGGGTGCGAGTTGGACATTCCCGCATCGTCCGCAGCGAAGGAAACCCAAGTCACCTATCACCGTGACGTGGCCCGCATTCTCCAACAGAACTGCGTGGGTTGCCATCACGACGAAGGCATCGCACCCTTTGCGCT
>JBBQDJ010000459.1:0-3307 GCA_038319595.1 Verrucomicrobiales bacterium | reverse complement strand
CATGATGCGGCGCGGCATGCCCACCCGCTCGTCGACGAGCAGCATTTCACAGAGGCTGGTCAGGAAGAACATCACGTCCCACTGTTCCTTGTCGTAAAGGCGGCGAGTGTAGTCCTTTGGGGAGTCGATGAAAAGACTTTGGAGCCATTTCCCAGGGTTGCAGCCTTCGGGGATGAACGGCGGATGGATGTGGAATCCCTTCGCGCTGTCGCGATGCATCAGCGCCGAAGCCCACTGCTGCGGCGCAAGGCCGATTTCATGGAGCACACCTTCGTTGAGCCGGGTGAATTCGGAAAAATAGCCACGGCCCTTCTGCTGATAGACCCGGCGTTGGAATATCTCGACACCCGGAATCCAAGCTTCAGCCAGTTCGCCACGGCCAGAAATCAACTCACCACCGCCGACACCGCTCGTCATCAGGCGTTCTGCTAGGCCCGCTTTCGAGTAGTCGCGGGTTTCGATGCAGGCTTTCGCAGAGTCGCGCAAGCCGTTCCAACGGGTCTCTTTGATCAGGTTCATGGCTCAGAGGATGGCGAGATAGTCGCCATACGGGGTTCCGGAGTACTTTCTAACAGACGCATCCAACTTTTCGCGGTCGATGCGTCCTTGGAAGAACGCGATCTCCTCGGGACAGGCGATTTTCAGGCCCTGGCGTTGTTGGATCACTTGCACGAACTGGGTGGCATCCGCTAAGGAATCCGGAGTTCCGGTGTCCAGCCAGGTGGTGCCCCGGCCGAGGATTTCCACCCTCAGCGAGCCATTTTTGAGATAGAGACGGTTCAGGTCGGTGATTTCTAACTCGCCACGTGGGGACGGGGCGCGAGTCTTGGTCATTTCAACCACATGCTTGTCGTAGAAATAAATCCCTGGCACCGCGTAGTTGGACTTCGGCACCTTCGGCTTCTCTTCCAGTGAGACAACGTTCCATTGTTCGTCAAATTCAACGACGCCGTATTGCTCGGGCTGATTGGTGTGATAGCCGAACACCGTGGCTCCATCCATCCGGCGGGATGCAGCGAGTAAGGATTTCCCGAGTTCATGGCCGTAGAACAGATTGTCACCGAGAACGAGGCACGCCGGTTCGCCATTAAGGAAATTTTCAGCGATTAGAAATGCTTGGGCGAGTCCTTCAGGTTTCGGCTGCTCTGCGTAAGAAATCTCTAGGCCCCATTGGGAACCATCGCCTAACAAATGTTCAAAACTCGGCAAGTCGCGGGGAGTGGAGATCAGCAGAATTTCACGGACGCCGGCCAGCATGAGCACGGTGAGCGGATAGTAGATCATCGGCTTGTCATACACGGGAATGAGCTGCTTGCTCACCGAGTGAGTCATGGGAAAAAGGCGGCTGCCTGTTCCTCCCGCGAGAATGATCCCCTTCCGGAGTGCCAGTTCACCGGCTTCAAGTTTCAGATGGCTTGTGTCGATTTTGCTCATGGCTTCGGTTTATGATAGAGTTCCAAGGCGCTCACCGCGGTAGCTGCCATCCTCGATGGTGCGGATCCATTCGTCGTTGTCGAGATACCACTGGACGGTCTTGCGAAGGCCTGAGGTAAAACTCTCACGCGGTTCCCAGCCGAGCTCGCGACTGATCCTTGTGGGATCGATCGCATAGCGTTGATCATGTCCTGGCCGGTCTTTCACGAAGGTGATCAACTCTTCCGCCGTCTTGGTCACGCGGCCCGGGGCGAGTGCGCGCACGGTCTCGATGATGCCGTGCACGACATCGAGATTTTTCATCTCGCATTTGCCGCCGATGACGTAGGTTTCGCCGAATCTTCCGCGTAACAGGGCCATTGCAAGGCCGCGGCAGTGATCCTCGACATAAAGCCAGTCACGCACGTTGCTGCCGTCGCCGTAAACCGGAAGCGACTCCCCTTTCAAGGTCTTGCGGATCATGAGCGGCAGAAGTTTCTCGGGAAACTGATAGGGGCCGTAGTTGTTTGAGCAGTTGGTGGTCACCACCGGCATTCCATAAGTGTGGTGGTAGGCGCGGGCAAGGTGGTCGCTACCCGCCTTCGAGGCACTGTAAGGACTGTTTGGCGCATAGGGCGTGGTCTCACAGAACGCGGGATCATTCGCACCAAGGGAGCCGTAAACTTCATCCGTGGATACGTGCAGGAAGGCAGATTTGAAACCGTCCGCGAGCGATCCTCCGTGGGTGGCTCCGGTCATCCGGCCGGTTTCCATCAGATAGCGACGGAAGCCTTCAAGAAGCCGGTAAGTGCCGACAAAGTTCGTCATGATGAACTCCTCGGGATTATCGATGGAGCGATCCACGTGCGACTCGGCAGCAAGGTGCATGACGGCGTCGATTTCGTGCTCGCGCAGCAGGGATCCAACGAGTGCTGCATCGCCGATGTCGCCCTGCACGAACACATGCCGCGGGTCGCTTTCCAGCTCCACCAAACTGGAGCGGTTTCCGGCGTAAGTTAGTTTATCGAGATTGACGACACGGTGGATTTCCACCCCGAGCTCCTTGGATGCGTCCCGCAGAAGATAGTGGACCAGATTGGATCCGATGAATCCGGCACCGCCGGTGACTAGTATTCTCATAAGTTTTCTAATGCGTGGAAAATTGTCGGAATCGTCGTGGCTGTCAAAGTCATACCGGCGTCAGAACGGTTTGGTGCTCACTGAAAAGCTCGCTCTGGAGGAGGAACTCACAGTTAGCCTCCTGCCAAGTCCGTGGAACGATCCCGGTAAGACCGGTGTATTTGGCGGTGGACATCGCGCTGTTCACCGGACGCTTCGCAACGAACGCCGGGACCGAATCGACCGGCACGCCTTCGATTTGATCCGCGAGAATCGGCAGGCCAGCCCCGCGCGCGGTGTCGATGCAGAACTGCCCCCAGTCCCGCCAAGTGCACCAGCCTGTGTTGCAGAGATTGAAGATGCCGCCCGCCGGGCCAGCGGAACCGAAAAGCAAGGGGTTCAGCCATGCCACCAAATCGACGGTCGAGGTCGAGCAGCCGGTTTTATCTCCCGGCAGCGTGACTTGGGAATCTGCACAGGCCTTGTTGATGATCCATTCGGGAAATGCGGCCCTGCCCGGACCATAGAGCCATGAAACGCGCAGGACAAGATTGTCCGCGGAGGCGGCAAGAACTAGTTCCTCGCCTTTGAGTTTTGAAGCCCCGTAAACGCTGATTGGATTAGGCGCATCCGCCTCGCTGTAATGTCCAGATTTCGTTCCGTCATACACCATGTCCGTGCTAAAATAGGTGACGTGCGCGTTCTTCGTCGCTGAAATTTCCGCGATCCTTCCAGGCCCCGCAGCATTGACCGCGAATGCCTCCGTTTGATTCGC
>JBBQDJ010000458.1:0-3325 GCA_038319595.1 Verrucomicrobiales bacterium | reverse complement strand
TCTGGCATTCCTGAAAACCCTTGGAATATCCAACCGCCAAATGGCCAACGAGCGGGAAGGCCCGGGTGTTAGAGCATTCAACTCGGGGTTGATGGGGTGCTGCTTGATGGAGCCCGTGGAAATCGCCTTCGCCACTCTCGGTGTGATCGAATACGCCTTCGCCGATATTTGCGAGCTCATCGGCAGCAAGGTGGTCGATCGGGGATGGATCGCGCGGGAAGACCTCGTGCATTACAAACTCCACGCGCAGATCGACAAACGTCACGCGGCGGATTTCTTCACGGTGGTGGAGGGTGCGTGGAACGGGTCAGGGAAAACCAAGGTGGATGATGGAATCCTCCTCGGCCTGCATTTGTTCAACCGACTTTACGAGGATCTGTTAACGCATGGAACCCATGAAAGCTGAATCCACGCCGTGCCTGCCGCCGGAGCTGATCGCGCTCTGCCATGGGGCGGAAAACTGGCGGCATGGACTGCGCGCCTGCTGGTTCGTGATTCTCTATCTGGTGGGAGCCGGAGGAGCTACGATGCTGGCGGCCCAGTTCTCCACGTCGTGGATGTTGATTTTCTGTTTCCCACTCTATCTGCTAGCGGCGGCGGCACTGCATGGGATCAGCCTGTTTACCCATGAGGCAGTGCACGGGACTTTATCGAGAAATCGGATGATCAACGGACTGTTGGGGGCGGTCTGCGCCATTCCCGTGCTTCAGAATTTCTCCGCCTACCGGGTCCTGCACCTCCGTCACCACCAGCATCTGGGCGATGAGGGCGATCCCGACCACTATGCGAACTACACCCGCTGGACGTGGCTGGTCTTCGCGATGAACTGGGCGCGTCTATTAGTCGGTTATCCCGCTTATATCATCGCCATCCCGATCCTTGCTTTTAAACACGGCGATGCGAGGGCGAAGGCCGGGATCATCGCGGAAATCGCAGCGACTGGGTTGTTAGTAGGCCTTGTGTGGGTTTCGCCGATTCCCGCCGCATGGATTTGGCATGGATGGGTGATTCCGATGCTGATCATCAACACCATGGTAAACATCCGTGGCATGAGCCAACACACACTGCTAGAACATTGCGACGACGAGGTGCGGGGCACTCGCAGCATTCTTACGGTGCCGGTCGTTCGGTTTTTCATGTGCAACGAGAACTATCATCTGGAACATCATCTCTATCCGGGAGTGCCGTGGCATCATCTTCCCAAAGTTCATGAAGCCTTGGAACCGGAGTTAAGGAAGCAAGGCGCACCCTACATCACTTCCTATCATTCGTTTGTCGCGGAGTTCATCCGGGGCAGTTTGAAACGCAGTCCGCTGGGATGGCGGAAGGCCCCATGAGTTCATCACCGGACGCATGGGCTGTCGCAGCCTCGTCGCTGCCGCTGGCATTCGCCCAAGTGCGGGAAGATCCCCGGCAGGACTTTTTTCTAGCGGAAAATTTACTAGCAGGAGCGACGGTGGTGATGATCGCATCCGGCGGCGACACGGCGGCATTCCTTGGCCGCCTGCCGTTGCGACTGCATTGCGTGGACATGAATCCCGCGCAGTTGGCTCTTTCCCGGGTGAAGTGGCACCTCGCCGGGCTGGGAGCTGTCGAGGAGGCCGCCGCGCTGTTGGGTCACCTGACGATGCCCGATGAAGAGCGGGGGAAAAGGCTGGGCACGATACTGGAGAAACTCGATCTAAGCGATGACGTGTTAGGTCCCATGGACATTGTTTCACGTCTCGGTCCCGACCATGCCGGGCGTTACGAGTTCGCCTTCGCTGAGCTGCGAACCCGCTTGGCTCCATGGAGAACGTCATTGGATGAAGTCCTGTGCTCCGAAATGCCGGTGACCAATTTGAAGGGCTCGCTGCTGGGCGATGCGCTGGATTCCGCGTTTCACGAGGTGATGAAACTCGAAAACCTGGTCTGCCTCTTTGGTGAGCAAGCCACCCAAAATCCCAGGCGGTCGTTTGGCGAGCACTTCGCAGCGCGCACTTGCGGAGCTTTCGGACGGATGCCGCCGTGTTCCAATCCCTTTCTCTGGCAAATTCTAGCAGGGAAATTTCCTCACGGTCATCGCTATGGTTGGCTCAATGCCGCACATCCCCTAAAGGCGGAGCCGCATTGGCATCTTGGAAAAATGGACGAGGTGCTGGACTCGCTTCCTGCGGAAAGTGCCGACCTGATTCATCTATCTAACATCCTCGACTGGTTGCCGGTCGATTCCGCCCAAGAAATGCTCGCCAAGACGCATCGTGTTCTCAAATCCAGCGGGAAAGTCATCATCCGCCAGCTCAATTCCACCTTGGACATTCCCGCCATGGAATCCGGTTTCCTGTGGGATCATGAACTCGGACGGAAAATGGAAGCTTCGGATCGGAGTTATTTCTATCCGGGAATTTTCATCGGTGGGAAAAGATGAATCTTCAATCCTTCACTTCGCGGATTCCCGATTCTATCAGCGAGGCGCTGGCGGAATTTGAAAAGGATTTCACCTATCCGCTAGGAAGTTCCTGCTGGTTTAGGATTTCCCATGGCGACGACTACCTGCGTTTCTTCCGTTCCATGGGCGAGGCAACGCTGGTGGTGGCGGGCGACGACGATCGGATCGCGGGCAGCATCGCACGGGTGGAAAAACGCTTGCTGTTAGGTGCGTCATCCTCAAGTCGAGTTGACGCTAGGGTGGCCCACTACCTTTGCGATCTCAAGGTGCGAGTGGAGGACCGGGGATCGATGGTCTTGCCCCGCTTGATCCGGGAAACCAAACGCCGGATCGAAGCCAGCGATAGCCGTGCCTGCTACAGCGTGGTGATGGACGGAACGGGCAGGCTGCCGACCGACTACACCGGCCGTCTGGGAGTTCCCAAATTCGATCGGGTGGCGGAAATCAAGATTCTGCGTTTGTCAGCGCCTGACATTGGAATGCAACCGATGGCCGGTCGGATCGTTGATCGATCAGAGTTTGCCGGGATCGCTGCAAGCATCCGCCAACCCGGATGCCGCGCGACCGGTGGAGACATGCTTCTTCGTTCTTTGATGGAGCCAATTCATCTGGTCGTCGGCAGCGGCGATGCCTGCGGAATTCTCGAAGACACGAGACGTGCGAAGCGCTTGTTCATCGACTCCGGGGAAGAACTTCTCTCCGCTCATGTTTCCAATTTTCGCTACCAATTTCCCGAAGCGGGTGGACGTCTGCTTCGCGATTCCGTGGGTCTGGCCCGCGCCGGAGGAGTCCCTGCGGTGTTCACCGCGGTGCCATCCGGCAGATGGCCTTTTTTACAGCCCTATCTTGCGGGTCTCGAAGTCACTGAAGCTCCCGCCACGATCTTCGGCAATGAGC
>JBBQDJ010000457.1:0-3329 GCA_038319595.1 Verrucomicrobiales bacterium | reverse complement strand
GAATTCCAGTGTAAAATTCTGATAGATGTAATCCCCGGCCTGACGCAGCCGCTCAGACCACCGCTGTTTCATCGCCGGGTCGAGCAGATCACCATGCCAGTGCAGCGCTTCCGCTAGGGCAATCGCACCGTAAACGGTAATCCCCTTCCATGACTTTGGATCAGGGATGACCGTCCACGCACCGTTTTCCTGCGAAACATTCTTCGACCACTCGAATACTGCAATCCCCGCCTTAAGATAGCGATCATCGCCGGTGGTCTTCGCCAAGTGAAGGAACGGATAGACCGCATCCATGCAGCGGCCATGAATAAAATCACACGCCGGACAGGACAGCGCGCCATGCTGCTTGGGATCGGCCGGATGGTTGATCTGCAGGGCGAGCATCGCGTCGCCCCATTCGCGCAGCAGGCCGCGCATGAGGGTGGCGAAGGCCGAGTCGTCCGACTTCGCCTGATCCAGCGGTTTGCCGAACAACTCCCCCGGCACTGCGAGTGCGACGGAGCCAAGCGCCAGATTTCTGCAGAAATGGCGGCGGTCGGTTTGAGAAGTAAAATTCATGATTCCTTTTCGTGCTTTTGTGTAAGTTCCTGCTGTCGCAGTTAGATAAATTTGATCGAGAAGTGCTGCATGAGGTCGGATTTCTCCCATTTTTCACAAATTCATCCCAGCCACCCGGCCACGGCTTGCGCGGCCCGTTCGTGGGCCCCGCGACCGCCGAGCATGGCGGTGGTTTCGGCAAGGCGAGCTTGGAGGGCTTCGCGTTTCGCAGAGGAATCAAGGAAGGCTTGCAGCGACCGGGCGACGGGGGCGGGTTCGGCTTCGCCCTGGATGAGTTCCTCGATGACTTCTTCGCCGGCGAGGATATTAACTAAGCCGATGAGTTCGATTTTTACTAACACTTTCGCCGCTACATAGGTGAGCGGCGCCATCCGATAGACGAGACAATAGGGCAGCCCGTAATAGGCGGCTTCGAGCGTGGCGGTGCCGCTGGCGATGACCGCGCAGCAGGCACGCTGCATCAGGGAATGGCTGCGTCCGATGGTGACGGTGATTAATTTCTCCGCACCGGCCTGACTTAACAGGTCACGGATCTGGATGGCGAGCTTCTCTGTAGCCGCAGGGACTTCGAATGTTAGATTCCTGTTGGAGTTTGATAGAATAACGGCCGTTTCGATCATCATCGGAAACAGGCGGGCGACTTCCCTTTCCCGGCTGCCGGGGAACAATCCGACTAACCATTCATCCCGCTCGACGCCGGGAATGCGTTGTTCCTCCAGTTCGTCTACTAACGGATTGCCTACGAAGGTGGTTTTGAGGCCGGCGTTTTCGAGGATCGGCTTTTCGAAAGGAAACAGGCAGAGCATTTCATCGAGCAGGCGGGCCATGACCGGGATGCGGCGCTTGTTCCAGGCCCAGACTTTCGGGCTGATGTAGTAGATGATTTTCGTGGCCGGGCATTCGCGCTTCACGGCCTCGGCGAAGCGCAGGTTGAAGCCGGGGTAGTCGATGAGGAGCAGGACGTCGGGCTGGAATTTCCGGAGGTCGGCGAGCATGGCGTGGAAACGCTCCTTGAACCAGCCGTAGCGCTTCAGTACTTCCCAAACGCCCATCACGGCGGCGTCCTCGACCCAGTCGGTGAGTCCGGGTCCGGCGATGGCCTGCATTTTCGGTCCGCCGACGCCGTGGATTTCCACGCCGGGCATCATTTCCTTGAGCGACCGCAGCAATCCCGCGCCATGAGCATCCCCGCTGAGCTCTCCGGCGACCACATAAACCCGTTTTGACATGCGCCGGAACGGTAGGCAAAGCCCCAAGATTGACCAACCAAATTCCGCCCGGCACGGGTCCTGCGCCGCTGGTTTCGACGAAATCGGAAATCTTCGCGAGTTCCGCATTGATTTCGACAGCGCGGTGGCTTTGATCGGCCTCCGCAGCTTTGCGTATTTCCCATCATGTCCGCTGATCTCAAAGACTCTCCCGTCCCTCTGGCTGAAATTTCCCAAGGGCCAAATGCTTTTGAAGCCTTTCTCGACCGCAACCAGAAGGGCATTGCGGTATTGGCGGTGCTGCTCGTGGTGGGGGCGATCGCCCTGGTGGTCCAGCGCGGTCTGGAGACAAACCATCAGCAAGATGCCGGTGCCGCCCTGGTGAAAGCCGAGGATCTCGCGTCGTTGCAGGCCGTGGTGGATGGTCACAAGGACACAAAAGCGGCGGCAAGCGCCATGGTTTTGCTGGCGAATAGCCAGTGGACGGCGGGCAAAAAGGATGAGGCGATCGGCACTTTGCGGAAGTTCATCTCAGAAAACCCGGAGCATGCGGCGATGCCGACCGCCAAGGCCAGCCTCGGCGCGAAGCTGCTGGCGCAAGGGAAATCCGGTGATGCCTCCAAGGTATTTGATGAAATCGTCTCTGATCCGACCGCCGCCTACATCGCCCCGTTCGCCCTGATTTCCCTCGGGGACATCGCCAAGGCGGAGAACGACCTGGCCAAAGCGGAAGCCTCCTACGTGAAGGTGAAAAACGATTTCCCCGACAGCAATTTCTCGGAAACCGCGACCCGCCGGATTGAGACTCTGAAAGCCACGCCCCCGGTGGAAATCGCTCCACCGCCGCCAGCGCCTCCTGCTCCGCCAGCGCCACCTGCGACTTCCGGTGCTGAGACCCCTCTTCCTCCTGGCATCACCCTTACTCCGGGATTGCCCACTCCCGGCCTCGAAGTCCCTGCGGATGCTCCCTCGCAAGATGGATCCACCGCACCTGGCAGCGAGCTCCAGCAGCAACTCCCCCCTCCCGGCAAGCCCTGATCCTCGAAACGATTTGACATCCTATTAACACCAACCATTCTTCACCACCGTGTTCAAAAAAGTAATCGGCCAAGACAACAGCGAATCCCATCGGTCCGCTCCTTCACTTCCGGAAACCCGCCACCCGGAGCCCATCTCACCGCCTGCGCAGCCGTCTTACGGTTCCCAGCAACCCGCCGTCGTGGCTGCCCGCCAGAGCCCCGCCGCCACCCGCAACGTCCTTTCTACCGACGTTGAAATCAAAGGCACCGTCAAGTTCACCAACGACCTCGTCGTCGATGGCAAGATCGAGGGTGAAATCAACTCGGACGGCAATCTAACCGTCGGCGAGAACGCCCGCATCAAGGCGGAGATCAAAACCGCAACCGTTGTCGTTTACGGCAAGGTCCACGGCAATCTCACCGCCACCGACCGGGTCGAGCTCAAGTCGAGCGCCGAAGTCGTCGGCGACATCAAGGCCAAGACGCTCTCCATCGAGGCAGGTGCCATTTTCGTCGGTAAATCCACGGTCGGAACCCCGGCCCA
>JBBQDJ010000456.1:0-3341 GCA_038319595.1 Verrucomicrobiales bacterium | reverse complement strand
TCACGGTCGATGCCTTTTTCTTTTTCGTAATACTCGATGAGGGCGACGATATCGTTGGTCATGGCGGGCGGTGGCTGCAATCGCTGCTGATGTCTGGAGACGCAAAAGAGTGGGTGCGAGACCCACTCCTTTCTTTCGTCAGAAGCTGTGCGGGCAGTTTCTAGAGTGGCGGAATTTCACTTGCAAGCCGAAACTCGGCTGTAGCAAGGGCGCGGGAATGCCGCCGAACTTCGAAATCCGGATGGGTTTCCAAAATTTCGACCTCCGGGAACTCGTCTTCGAAAGCCGGAAGCCACGTGTCGCCCTCATGACTCTCATGGACATGACTCACCAGCAAATCATCGAGCTCCGGGAGAAACGCCGCATAAATCTCTGATCCGCCGATGATGAACACCCGCCCGTCGAGACCCGGTAGCTTGCCGAGTTGATCGGGATGGTGGATCACTTCCACACCGACCGCCGACCAGTTCAGATCCCGAGTCAGCACGATGTTCCGGCGCTTCGGCAGCGGTCGGCCGATGGATTCGTAGGTTTTTCGGCCCATGACGATCGGGTGGCCCGAAGTCGTCCTTTTAAAAAACGCGAGATCCTCCGGCAAGTGCCACGGCAGGCTCCCGGCCTTTCCGATCACCCGTTCCGGGGTCATCGCCACCACGGCGGTCAAATGCAGACTCATGATTTAAATCGCCACGGGCGCCTTGATGTGGGGATGCGGATCGTAGTTTTCCAGACGGATGTCGTCGATGGTGAAGGCATCGATATCTTTCACTAACGGATTAAGCCACAGCGTTGGCAGGGCGCGCGGCTCGCGGCTGAGTTGCAGCGCCGCTTGTTCGAGGTGGTTTGAGTAGAGATGCAAGTCGCCGAAGGTGTGGATGAAATCGCGTGCTTCGTAGCCACAGACGTGAGCCACCATTTTCGTCAGCAGGGCGTAGGAGGCGATGTTGAACGGCACGCCGAGAAACAAATCCGCGCTGCGCTGATAGAGCTGGCAGGAAAGTCCCGGACGCCCGCCCGGAGCCGCATCATGGACGTAGAACTGGAACAGCAGATGGCAGGGCGGCAGCGCCATCTGGTGGATCTGGCCGACGTTCCACGCCGACACAATATGCCGCCGCGAATGGGGATTGCCTAACAACCCATCGATCAGCAGCCGGATCTGGTCGATCGTCCGTCCTTCCGGGGTCGGCCACGAGCGCCATTGCTTGCCATACACCGGACCGAGCTCGCCTTCTGCATCCTCCCATTCGTCCCAGATCGTCACGCCATTCTCCTTGAGATAGCGGGTGTTGGTTTCGCCCCGCAGGAACCAGAGGAGTTCATGGATGATGGACCGCAGGTGCAGCTTTTTCGTCGTCACCACCGGGAAACCCTCGCGCAGATCGTAGCGGGTTTGCCGGCCGAACACCGAAATCGTTCCGGTGCCGGTCCGGTCGGCGCGCTTCTCGCCGTTGGCCAGCACATCCCGCATCAATTCCAGGTAAGCTTTCACCCCGCCGATCAAGCCACCCCCGGCACATTTCATCAAGTTCTATTGGTTGAATCCTTGACGCACGGAATTCGAATGATCAGTCTGCCAGAACTTTAAAAGGAGACAACCCATGGAAATTCACGGAACAGTTTACGATATCCTTCACGATAAAAGCGGTGAAGTCCTCACGACCGGCCTCGGCGGATCAGTCTATGACGCCATCCGCCTGATGGGGGAGAAAAACATCGGTGCCCTCGTGGTCGTCGACAATGGCGAGGTGGTCGGCGTGCTTTCGGAGCGCGATTACAGCCGCAAGGTGGTCCTTCAAGGCCGCACCTCCCGCGACACCAAGGTCGGTGAGATCATTTCCCGGCCGGCGGTCACCGTCCACATCAGGGACGGCATCGAGAAATGCATGCAATTGATGACAAAAAACCGCATCCGCCACCTGCCCGTCGTCGATGACGGGCTGCTCATTGGTCTCGTTTCGATGGGCGACCTCGTCAGTTGGGTGATGCAGTCGCAACGCCACACCATCGAGCAGTTGCAAGGCTACATCGCCGGCGACTACCCCGGCTGAGCGGATTCCCACCGCAGCGGGAGTCATCCCGAATTGCCAGAGATTGGTTGACGAGACGATCATTCTTCCGTCCCACCGGGGCGATTCATCTGCCCCTGGCCCTCTGAACGCTTTCCCTTCGTCGGTAAGGCCGCCTCGTGCTGAATTCCAAACGCTAGGCACCTGGACTTCACCCCGAAGGACGCTGGGCATGGAATGCGTGGCACCGAAGCGAGCGAACATTTCGTGATCTTGAAATGCCAGCACTGGCCCGAATGGCGCTAATTCAAACAAGTCTCACTGCACCAGCGATTAATGACCCAACGGTCGTCCCACCGCCCACCGCCCACCCTACCCCACCTCGAGTAACGCCCCGACCCCCGACCCCCGACCTCCGACCCCCGACCTCCGACCTCCGACCTCCGACCTCGGGCAATCCGCTCTTCCTGTCCAATCGTTGTTATAATGGTGATTGACATGCTGCTCACATCACAAGACAAAGCTCAGATCAAACAGGAAGTCGTCATGGCGTTGCGTGACGAGCGTGAAATCCGCAAGATCGTTATCTTTGGTTCATTTACGACCAGCGACGATCCTGCCGATATCGACATCGCCATCTTCCAGGAGAGCGACGAGCAGTACCTCCCGCTGGCCCTGAAATACCGGCGGCTGCTAGATCATCTTGGCTCGCAGTTTCCGCTGGATGTCGTGCCGATTCGTCCCGCACCCCGCCCTGGCAGTTTCCTCGACGAGATACTCAAGGGCGAGACGATTTATGAGCAGTAACCCTCGACTCCAATCGCTGGCTCGAATACGCCAGTGAGAATCTGACTGTCGCGCGCATGTGTCTGGCATCGGAGTTGTGGAACCCCTGCCTGCAGAACGCACAGCAGACCGTTGAGAAGTCGCTGAAAGCACTCCGAAGCCAGAGGGGATTGCCCGAGCAGCGAACGCATGGGATACGCATTCTCTGGCAAGGCCTGGCTGATGCCGGGACTGTGGTGGGCATGGACGTGTCGGAGTGCCTATTGCTCGACTCCATCTTCATGGGCTCCAAATACCCGGGATTTTCAGTGATGCCCGACGCTCCTCCCGACGCGGCCATCTGCCGCCAATGTGTCGCCATTGCCGAAAAGACTTTTGCGCAGGCATGCCGCGAGTGTGGAGAATTGCCGGCGTGATTCTCGTCATCTCCCCCTCTCGCCCTCGTGTTTCGACCGATAGCGGATATCGAATAGCGGATTGCGGATAGCGGGCAGAATAGCGGATATCGGATATCGGATATCGGATATGGAGATCGAAGACGCGGAT
>JBBQDJ010000455.1:0-3349 GCA_038319595.1 Verrucomicrobiales bacterium | reverse complement strand
GGCAGGGAATCCCGGCGATGTGGAAGCGATGCGTGATTATAACTTCGCAGTCGCCAGAATTTGTGGATTGCTCCGCAAGACAAAGTTGGCGCCGTGGCGTGCGCCGATCAGGCTTGGCACCTACACGCTCGCTTGGGAGCCGGATCCACGTCCCGAGAGAGCCCCGGAAAAATACGATTTCATTCCGTCCGACGAACTCAAGATCGCCGGGAAATACATGGACGTCCGTGAGGTCAAGGCAGGTCTCGGTGCGCCGTTGGTCGCGAAACGGATTGCCGATCAGGCTCACGAGTTGGCCCCGACGCCGCATTTCTACTTCAATGTGACCGCTATCGCGCGCTTCTCTGGATCGCGGTGCGTGATGTCGATCGAAGAGCCACTCGAACAGGAAACCGTGAGGATGGGCAATCATGTCTATCCGCTGGCGGCGGATTACACCGCACCGCTCGCGATGATGCTCGTGGAGATGGAGCCGGAGAAACTCAACATCCCGCGCCTGCTTCATCCTGCGGAGTTCTCCGCGACTACCAAAATTGCCCGCCTTGAACCCTACAATCCGAAAAAGAAAGTCGTGCTCCTCGTGCACGGTTTAGCATCCTCGCCAACCACCTGGTTCCCGCTTCTCAATCACCTCCGTGCGGACCAGAAGATCCGCGATAACTATCAGTTCTGGTTCTACAGCTATCCCAGCGGTTATCCCTATCCCTACTCGGCGGCGATCATGCGCAAGGAGCTGGATATGGCCGAAAAGCGTTACCCGTTAAATGGCAAAATGGTGGTCATCGGGCACAGCATGGGAGGCTGCATTTCGCACCTTCTCGCCACCGACAGCGGCAACCGGATTTGGGATAAAATGTACACGGTTCCTCCGGAGAAAATGGCGGTGACGGCCGAGGAGCGGCACATCCTCACCGAGTCCGCGATCTTCAGCCACCGACCGGAGATCGGACGCATCATCTTTATTTCCACTCCGCATCGTGGCAGTGATCTTGCGAACAACTGGCTCGGTCAGGTTTTCACCCGACTGGTGAAGATTCCGGCGACGTTATTGAAGGTGGGTGTGGACGAGGCCCGCTATGTCAGGAGTGGAGAGGGCGCGCAGCATCTCAATCGCTTTCCCGACAGTGTGGACACCCTCGCACCTAACAATGATTTCGTGGTGGCGCTCAGCGAGGTCCCGATTAACCCGGACATTCCGTTTCACACCATCGCCGGTGATCGCGGAAAAGGGAATTCCCCGAACTCAAGCGACGGGGTGGTTCCTTACTGGAGCAGTCACCAAGACGGTGCCAAGTCTGAACTGATCGTTCCCTCGGGCCACGGGGCGCACCAAACCAAGGAGGCCGTTGTCGAAGTCGAACGAATCCTCAAGGAAAACCTTAAATCATCACGGTAATGTCCGATCATCCCTCCCGCCGCTGCCGGCGAGTTTCTTACTGGGGCAAGGTCGTCCTTGGTGTTCTTGCGGTTTATCTGATCGCCGTCTATCTGGTGATGCCACAGGTGGACCGGCGGAAAGTCCGTCATCATCCGGACTTGATCGCCGGCGAGCACCTCACTCGCACCGGCACCGGACTTCCCGGCGATCCGCTGGACATTGCCCTAGTTGGCAGTGAAGGCGATGTGGTCCGAGCCCTTCACGCCGCTGGCTGGGATCCTGCAGACCCGCTGAGTTTCGATAGCAGCGTGCGCATCGCGGTGGATACCGTTTTCAATAAGCCGGATCCTAACGCTCCTGTGAGCACACTCTATCTGTTCGGGCGGAAGGAGGATCTCGCTTTCGAAAAACCTGTCGGTCACAGTCCCAAGGAGCGCCATCACGTGAGGCTCTGGAAATCCGCGGAATTCAAGGGCGGGCGGCCGCTGTGGCTTGGCTCGGCGACCCACGACATCGGTGTCGAACTCAGCCGCACCACCGGTCAGGTCACCCACCACATTGCTGCCGACGTGGATACAGAAAGGGACATGCTGATTGCGGAACTGACCGCTGCGAAGCATGTTTTGAAAACCACCTGGATCGATGGCTATCAGACCGTGCTGCAAGGCAAGAACGGCGGCGGAGATCCGTGGCACACCGACGGGCGACTGCCGGTGGTGGAACTCACCGAAAGCGCCCCTTGATCAAGAGGATGAAAACTGGCTGTCAGATCTTCCGGTGGTTGGGCATTGCGTTGTTAGGCGTGTTCGTCCTGATCGCCTTTGCATGGACTTACGGGGCGTTGCATTTCGACGGGCCATCGAAGTCGTTGGCGGTGCTGCAAGCGGTGGCGATCCTCGCGAGCTTCATTTTTGTGAAACGTTGGTGGCGCAAACTCGCCATCTTCGGCACTTGGTTCGGCATCGTCCTCACCTGGTGGTTGTTACTCAAGCCGAGCAATGCAGGGGACTGGCAACCCGAAGTGGCACGCAAACCGCTGGCGGAAATCAATGGCGACGTGGTGACGCTTCAAAATGTCCGGAATTTCGACTACCGCACGGCGAGGGATTTTACGGAACGTTGGGAGACGCGCACGGTGCGGCTATCAGCACTGACTCACATCGACATTTTCGTGAATTACTGGGGGTCACCGTGGATGGCGCATCCCATCCTCAGCTTCCAGTTCGCGGACGCACCGCCTTTGTGTTTTTCCATCGAAACGCGCAAGCGGGTGGGCCAGAAATACTCCGCCATCGGTGGACTCTATCGGCAGTATGACCTGATCTACATCGCGGCGGACGAACATGACATCATCCGTGTCCGGACGAATATCCGCGGTGAGAATTCCTATCTCTACCGCACCAGCGCCGCTCCGGCGGAAGTCCGCGAACGGTTCCTCGAATATCTTCATTTTCTCAACGCCCTCAGCGACCATCCGGAGTGGTATAACGCGATTGACAATAATTGCACCACGGCCATCCGCCACCAGCATCCCGCTGCCGAGCGCAAGCGTTGGGACTGGCGGATGCTCGTCAATGGCAAGGGGGACGAGTTGATGTATGAACGCCACACCATCGTCACTGACGGGTTGTCCTTCGCCGACCTCAAGCGGCGGGCCCTGATCGATACCGCCGCCAAGGCTGCCAACGATTCACCCGATTTTTCCCGGTTGATCCGCGTTGGACGACCTGGAATGGAGTTGTCTTCTGGTCTGAAACCATGACTTCACGAACCTCCCTCAAACCGATAGATTTTCGACCATTTTACTGGAGTATCAGCTCCAGAAGCCTAGTAAAGAAACAAACCAACCCAACTGAAAGAACCATGAAATCAAAAACATTCGCACTCCTGCTGGCCACTACGTCAGCGTTGACCCTTCTTCCCGGCTGCGTGAATGGCCCGGTTACTCAGGCCAATGCAGCCAACTCCAGC
>JBBQDJ010000454.1:0-3405 GCA_038319595.1 Verrucomicrobiales bacterium | reverse complement strand
CGCTCGTATCCAGCACGACCGTGTAGGGATTTCCCCACGGATCATAGAGTCCTGCGATGGATTTCCCATCTGCTGTGTAGATCAGGCCGTTCCTCTTGTTCTTGCCCTCCTTGACGCTGAGGAACTTGATCGACCGTGAGTTTATCCTATCATCGGTCACTCCTTCCAGGCCCAGCAGGATATTCAGCAGCTTGATGCCTGCGGGTGAGTTTGTGGTTACTTGGCTGCCGACTTCAGGCAATTTACCGTATTCAATCTCGATTCCATTGACTGCCGATTCAAGTGCAGTGGCGATGGCAAGCGGAACGCTTCGTCTACAGCCAGTTCGACCGAATCGGTTTCCGATTTCGATAAAAATTCCGACCGCGCCGATGAGCAGGGCCATGACGAAGGTTCCGAGAATGATGCGGCGGTCTTTGGGGGATGCTTTATCGGGCTCACTCACAATAGGAAGGATAGCATCGCAAGAGATGATGTCGAGCTCGTGAAGGAATTGCATGAATGCCTGGGCGGGCGCCTCGGGATCTATCCAAGGATTCGGTCATTCAGGTTTTGGACCATCAGGCTTGCGAGGATTTCCGCATAGCGGGTAACGATCCGGGTTTCGCGGTCGCTGAAAGCTTGGTCATGCGAGAGACTGACTGCGGTGAGGACGCCGCGCGCCGTGCCTGCCAGAACGAATGGGACGGCGATCATCCCGTGGGTGGTTTTCCCGAGCGCGATGTCGATGGCGGGTGAGTGGTTGCGATGGCCGGAAACGCCGGAGACACACACCGGTTCTCCAGTGGCGAGCACCAGGCTAACAATACCTGAAACCAGGGGTTGCCGTTTACCTGCGATTTCCGGCTCTAGCGGATTGAACACCGCTTCCAGCGCGGCGACACCCGGACAAAGCAGCCACAGGGTTCCGCCATCCGCTCCGATGTGGTTGAGCAGTTCGGCGAAAATCTCCGACATGGCCGGAGTGATGAAGCGGGCCGCCTCTGCGGGATTCAGGATCTCGAGCGACCGCAGGAGGCATTCGCTCAGCCGCGCCGAGACACCGGACAATTCCGGATCTCTAACCACCAGAGCCTCGTGCTCGTTGAGGCGGTTGAGAGTCTGGGCGAAAAAGGCGAGCAAGGCCGGGTCGGCGCACATCCGCGCCACTGCTAGGCGTTTCGTGTCCGCATCCGCGCCGCCGCCGGCGAGCCATCTCAGTGATTCAAAATCCACCGTCGCCCCTGCGAAGCCTCCCGAGCCTAACAAGATTGACGGATCACGTTGCAGCGCCTGTTGCAGATCCTCCATGGTGAGTTCACTCCCGGATGCCGCAGCGATCCTGGCAGCGGTGGTCCGGATGATTTCCATCGCCTCGCGGATCCTGCGCGACGTCTGCGTCTCATGGTGGCCCCAGCAGCGGGAAATCGCCCGTTGATCGACCCCATGAAGTCCCTTCAAACGCATAAAAACCAGACCCTCCGGGCAGTTCTCAGTGGCGTCCATCACTCCGGCGCGCAACGCCCTTTCCGCCAGATCGATCGCTTCAAGATCGCGGCGGGACTCGCTGCGGCCCGCGTGGGTGAGCGAGAGTGAGTCGCTGTTGACCTCGGTCCGCCGCTTGTCGGGAGATGCCCACCACGACCTGAGCCGGTTGCCGGCGGCCTTGCGTAGGAAGGCCTCGAGATGGTCGCCGCCCTGCCACCTCTCCAGCAGGGATGGCGATTTGGTGAAACATTCCGCTAGAATCTGACCGGCGATTTCCACGGCCTTTTCCTGCGATCGGCCATCGCCCTTGTCGCACATCCCGACCAGAAAACGCTCCAGCGGCTGCCGGAACCGGACTTCCAGTTCAGACACCGCCGCCAGGCCGGCTAGAATATCGGCGCGCAGTTCAGCGTCGTTGAGTCGTGCCGCCTCTTTTTCCATGGCCGCGAGTCAAATTGGAGGGGCGGACATGTCAAGGTTGCGTTCCCCCGCGGCTTTCTGTGGCGGATCATTCGGCTGGAAACCGAAAATCACCTTGGAATAATGCCCGACCCTGCTAATTGAGCGGGGACGAGTTCGCTACCAAAGCGCACCCCTTCCCCATCGATCCCATGCAACCCGCCCCCTCTGCCGCGTCCGAACTTCCAGCCGCCGGTTTCCTAGCCGATGTCTCCTCCGAACATCGGGCCTTCCTCGCCTGTTTCGGAAAATTCCTGCGCCCGGCCGCTGGTGAGGTCGTGATCGAAGAGGGAGAGGCCCAGGAGTCGCTTTATGTCATCCTCTCCGGAACCTTGCACATTGTGGCATCCCATGCCGAACGGCCCATGCTGCTGGCAGCCTTTGGCGAAGGCGATTCCATCGGGGAGATCAATCTGTTCGACCCGGCGACGGCCAGTGCGACGGCGGTGGTCCGCACCGCCGGACTCATCTGGACACTCACCCGCGAGGAATTCGAATCCTTTATGGCCGCGGATCCAGTGGCAGGCATTTCAGTGATGAAAGGATTGCTCCGGCAGGTCGCCAAGAGAATCCGCAGCATGAATGAGAAACTCGCCACCGCTGAACAACGCGCGTCGATTCAAAACTTCTGGACCTCCCGGCAACATTGATTTCTATCCTCCAACAAGGGCCTATCGCCCTCTTCGCGGCTTTCTTGGTCATGCATGCCTTGGCGGACTTTCCGCTTCAGGGTGACTACATCGCCAAACAAAAGACACGCCGACATGCGGACAGCAACAGCGTGTGGATCATCGCTCTCACTGCCCATTGCATCATCCACGCGGGAGCAGTCTGGCTGGTTTCCGGTTCCCTCGTTCTTGGTGGCGTCGAGTTGGTTCTGCACGCGCTGATCGACATCGGAAAAGGCGAGGACAAATTCGGCCTCGTCGCGGATCAACTGATGCACGTAGCCTGCAAATTGGCCTACACGCTGTTGATTGCCTACGGTCTGATCTCGCTCTGAAATCGCTGCAAGACACCGGTTGCCAGAGAAGCGCACCGTGCAGGAAACAAATGCGCGATGCACGGCAAGGTCGGTTGCACGGCTTGCAGGACCATGTGAACCTCGAAAACGGGAGTGCGGAGGAATCTTCGCGCCCCCGTTTTAACCGGATCAATGTCTGAAGTGGCGGTGACCGGTAAAGACCATCGCCATGCCCGCGGCGTCCGCAGCGGCGATGACTTCCTCATCTCTAACGGAGCCGCCCGGCTGAATGCAGGCGGTGGCTCCCGCATCGATGGCAGATTGCAGTCCGTCGGCGAAGGGGAACATGGCGTCGGAGGCGACGATGCTGCCCTTGAGATCAAGACCCGCTTCCTTCGCCTTCCAAATCGCGATGCGTGAGGAATCCACCCGGCTCATCTGGCCGGCGCCGATGCCAAGCGTGCGGTCCGCGCTGGAGTAAACGATGGCGTTCGACTTCACGTGTTTCACGATCC
>JBBQDJ010000453.1:0-3416 GCA_038319595.1 Verrucomicrobiales bacterium | reverse complement strand
AAAAATCAGATCCAGGGACCGCGCGGGCACTGGTTTCTCAGGAAATTCTTGTGCCGCTGACCAGCAATTCGGGCGATTTGACGCAAATTTCGAAATTTCTGAGTTGGCGAAAGAGACTCTACAGGTCACTTTGCCGAGGTGGCCACCCCCCTGACCGCGCCTTAAACCGTGGCGTAGCATGGCCGAATCATGAGACTGAATTTCCAACCTCGCGGTATCAGCCTTCCAGCGCCTCTGCGTTTGTTGGTGGTTTCCTTGTTGTGGTCAGTCACGGGTTTCGCCCAATCCCCGGAAGCGAAAATCATGCCGCTGGGTGACTCCATCACTCGTGGGACGAACGATATTAATTTTCCGAATGGCAGCATTCCCGGTGGGTATCGAAAAGAGCTTAGTGTCCGCTTGACCAACGGCGGGTTCGCGTTCGATTTCATCGGTAGCAGCAACGAGAACGCTGCGACCGGGATAGATCCCGACCATGAGGGATATAACGGCACCAAGACGGGTGATATCGTCGCGCAACTACCCGCTTTGTTGGCGACCGCCCCCGACATCGTTCTGCTCCACATCGGAACAAATGACATTCTCAACAATCTTCCGGTGAACACCGCCGCCGCGAACTTGGCGTCGTTGATCGACGGCATCACCTTGAATTCGCCGAACCGCCGACTGTACGTTGCCACCATCATCCCGATTACCCAAGCCTGGCCGCCACAAACGCAGATCTACTCGGCAGCCTACCTGAACGGCAATGCCAATGCCTATAACGTCCAAGTCCGCAGTTTGGTGACGCAGTATGCGAATCTCGGACGCAAGGTTTTTCTAGTAGAGATGAATGGCGGCATCGTTCTCAACAATTCCGATCCGCTGCTCAATTTCTATCAAACGGGTGACGGCATCCATCCGGGGCAGGCCGGCTACAATCAGATGGGAACGATCTGGTTCAATGCGATCACCTCTTCCGGCTCTTTATTCCCCGCACCGCCGCCGGGTGTTCCGGCCGGTCCCTCTTCACTCACCGCCTCCGTGATTTCCGGCACCCGGATCAATTTGAAATGGATGGACAATTCGAACAATGAGACAGCCTTCACGGTCTATCAAAAAACCGGTGGTGGAGGTTCTTGGCAGCAGCTCGCATCCACCGCTCCGAATATCACGATCGCAAGCGCCACCGGATTGCTAACCGGCGCGAGCCCCTATTATTTCGCCGTCCGGGCATCGAATACCAACGGGAATTCCGTCTGGTCGAATGTCGCCGCCGCTGTGCCGATCAATATCGCCCTCAATAAACCCGCATCCGCTTCATCGACTTTCAGCGATTCCACCCTCGCCTCCAACGCGAACAACGGAAGTCTAACTACATTCTGGTCCGCCAGCGTTACTGATACGTCGGCCACCTGGAACGTCGATCTGGGAGCCATCTACCGCCTTTCCAGGCTGGAGATTACCACCCGTCAGGATTCCGACCAGCCGGTGACCCGCAGAAACTTCGAGGTGCGGGCTTCCAATGATCCCACATTTTTCACCTACACCGTCCTCACGAGTTATGGCGAACCTTCGCTGGCCTATACTTCCACTCTCTCAAGAGACATCAATCCCATCACGCCTTTCCGCTTTGTGAGGATCGCCAAAACCGACAGCGCCTATTTCTCGTTCACCGAGGCCAGGGTCTTCGGAACCACGCCACCGCCCGTTCCAGCCCCACCGTCAAATCTGATTGTCACCCACACCAACTGGCACCAAGTTGCGCTCGGCTGGTTGGATAACTCCTCGGATGAATTCGGATTCAAACTCGAACGCAGAAATGTCAGTGGCGGACCGTTCATCGAAATTACGACCGCTACCGCCGGAACAATCCGCTTTGTCGATACGGGTCTAACTGCTGACAGCGGCTATGTTTACCGGGTCCGTGCCACCAATGGGGTGGATGATTCCGCCGCTACCGGCGAGGTCTCGGCAACGACGGGACCCCTCACCAGCTATGAGACCTGGGCTGAGGGTTACCCCGCATTTCTCGCCCTGCATCCCACCGACCAGCTTCCTTCGGCGGATCCTAACAACGACGGCGTCAACAACCTGCTCGCCTTTGCGTTCGGCCTCGATCCGCTTGCCCTATGGTCGGCAGGGTCCCTACCGGTGGTTCTGACCAGCCCGGGACCGGCGTTTCGATTCCGCCGTAACACGACTTCGGGGCTGATCTACGAGCTGCTTGTTTCCAGCGACCTTTCGAATGCAGGGTGGCAAATCCAAAGTGAGACCGGAGCGACGATCGAGCCCGTTGCCGGCGAGCCGTCCGTGGAATGGGTCACCGTCCCGCTCGAATCCGGGCCGGGGCCGAAATTTGCGCGGCTGAGGGTGACCCGGAATTGACTGGCAGATGGTATTGTCATGATCTCACGCAGAAAGCTCTTCCCCGACCCAATGATGATCCTTGCAAAAAACGAATTCAATTCCCCGGAGTGCTCCTGCAGGCAACTAGAAGGCGCGACCCCGGAAACCGTTGGACTTCCCGGCACACCAACTGCAAGAGATAAAAACATATACTTCCCGATGCCTGCATTTCTCAACCGACTGCGTTTTTCATTTTCCGGACTCCGGCTGCCGGCCGCGGTCGTCCTATTCCTTGCGACGACCCTTTCCCATGCCGCGGAGCCCATCCGCCTGCTGCCGGGCAACGGTCACTATTTCGAATTCCGCGGCCGCCCGACGGTGCTAGTGGGGTCCAGCGAGCACTATGGTGCGTTGATCAATCTGGATTTCGACCATGTCCGCTACCTCGAGGAAACGCGGATCAGCGGACTGAACTTCGTGCGGATTTTCACCGGTGCCTACCGGGAAACCACCGGCTCGTTCAACATTCCGGACAATACCCTCTCACCACTGCCCGGACGTTCGGTGGCTCCGTGGAAGCGGACGGCCATTCCCGGTGCCGCCGACGGAGGTAACAAATATGATCTCAACCAGTGGGATCCAGCCTACTTCTTCCGCTTGCGCGAGTTCGTGAGTGCCGCCTCGAAGCGTGGCGTGGTCGTCGAGTTGACCTTCTTCAGCGCCATTTACAACGATGCCCTGTGGGGCTTGTCACCGCTCAACAGCGTGAACCACGTGAACGGCGTGGGTTCCGCCGGACGCGCTGCCAGCTTCAGCGCGACGGGCGATTTGGTTCCGTTTCAAAAAGCCCTCGCCCGCAAGTGTGCCACCGAGTTGCGAGACTTCGACAACGTGATTTATGAAATCTGCAACGAGCCATACGAGCAGGGAATTTCCCAGGCCTGGCAGAATCTCATCATCGACGAGCTGACCGCAACCGAGGCGGAATTTCCGTTTCGCCATCTCATCGCACAGAACGTGTTCAACTATCAGGGCGTGATTTCAAATCCCCACCCGGCCGTTTCGCTTTTTAATTTCCACTATGCCTA
>JBBQDJ010000452.1:0-3424 GCA_038319595.1 Verrucomicrobiales bacterium | reverse complement strand
GTCTACGGCAATATCGCCCCTTCCCACTGGCTCGAGCCTTTGCTAGCAAGCTCGAATTGAAAAACGAAGCTGAATGGAGGGCATTTTGTCGGGGCAAGATGCCGCACTTGGGCGAGTTGCCCGACGATATTCCCTCAACTCCAAATAGGACATACGCCGATAAGGGTTGGGCGGGGATTGGTGACTGGCTCGGAACGGGGACCATTGCTCCAGCTTTGCGTAAATACCGGTCATTCGAACTGGCCAGAGAATTTACCAGGAGGCTCAAATTGAAGAACGGAGGGGAATGGAATGCTTACTGCAAAGGAGAGATGTCGCATTTAGGAAGGCTGCCTACGGATATTCCCGCAGCTCCAAATCACACCTACGCAGGTAATGGCTGGGTTAGCATGGGTGATTGGCTCGGGACTGGAATAATTGCCACCAGCTCAAGGCAATATCGCAGCTTTAAAGAAGCACAAAAATTCGCACGCAGTCTAAAACTCAAAAGTAATCTTCTATGGCGAGACTATTGCAAAGGAGTGATACCCCGCATGGGCATGCTGCCTGCGGATATTCCATCGAAACCAGACGGCACTTATTCCAGAATGGGATGGAAGGGTTGGGGGGACTGGTTAGGAACAGGAACAGTGGCTCCTAATTTGCGACAATATCGTAGCTTTGAAGAAGCGCGAGAGTTCGCTCATAGTCTCGGACTCAACAGCGCTGTTGAATGGAGGACTTTTTGTAAAGGCGAGATACCTCATATTGGACTGCTTCCTGAAGATATACCTACGGCAGTGTCGGAAATATATGGTGGAAAGGGCTGGGCCGGATTTGGCGACTGGCTCGGCACCGGCCGCACCCGCGTTTCAAAATCCCCCAAGCGCAAATCCTGACAAGGGACCGCGTCGTGCGTCTCCGGTCTTGAAATCCACGGCTTGCTTTGCTAGCGTCCGTCCATGAGCACGATCACGGTATCTCTTGCGGACGAGGATCTTGCGTTTCTGCAAAGATTTTCAGAAGCGCAGGGAACCTCCGTGGGTGAGTTTCTGGCCCGTCACGCGCGGAGCTTGAGACGGCAATTGGAAAAGCCATTGCCGCCTGGGATTGTGGCGGCCAGTGGAATCATTGCCGCTGATGTGGATTCGGAAACGGCGCATCTGGATCATTTGCAGCGTAAACACCGGTGAAGGTCACGGTGGACATCAATGTGCTGCTGGATGTTTTCCAGAAGCGCGAACCGCACTATGCCGCCTCGGCACGGGTGCTCGCGATGGTTCAGCAAGGCGAACTCCAAGGGGTCTTTCCGGCCCATGGGTTCACGACACTTTACTACCTCGTCCGCAAGCACGCGACGCGGCCGGATGCCGAGGCTGCGATGGACGATGTTCTGAGGGATTTCGAGGTTGGAAATCTCGATGCCGCCGGTTGGAGCCGTGCCCGATCCCTTCCGATGCCGGACTTTGAAGACGCCGTCGTGGCGGTTGTGGCGGAGGAGACCGGTTCGCGATTCATCATCACGGGAAATACCGGTGACTTCACCCATTCGCCGATTCCGGCCATCACTCCGGTTGATTTCCTCAGTCAGGTGGATTGATCACGCGGGCATGCTTCCAATGACTCCGCCATGGCTGTTCTCGAACGCTTTAACCTCTATCAGGACGTCTGTCATCGAAAAGAAGCTTGAGCCCGCCGCTCATGCAGCATTGCCAATTTCCTGATTCCAGTAGCGATAAGCGGCTTCCACGGCAACCACCGGCACCTCATAAAGCTCGGCAGCTTTCTCGATGCTGCCTTCGGTGACGGCTGCTCGCCACAGGGTTTCCGCAGAATAGCCGGAACCTGCGACACTCGGCGCGCCAAAGCGGACTTTCGGATTCAACACGATTTCCTGATCACCGAAAGTAAAGGCCCGATAGAGCACGGCCAAGCCGTCGGCATCATAGTCGAGATCTTTCATGTATTCCTCGATGCATGGCTTCATGGACTTCTGCCCAAAATCTTGGCCCGTGAGGCCCACCGGGTTTTCGGCGTCCTCCTTGAGAAAGATGTGGAGATCCTTGCCGATGAGCACCGTGCGGTGATCCTGCCGGGCGAAAGGATGCTCGATTTTGTATAGATCTCGGGCATTGTGGATCGCTTCTTTGATTTTTGGTAAGGGAACTCCATAATCCGTCCGCAGAGACCGGATTGCCAGAGCTTCCACGAAGTCCGTGAAACTGATGCGCTTGAGTCCGTCATCCGCAATGGCGCTGCGGCTCATCGGTTCCGTGAGATTCGTTCCGAAAAACCAACGGCTCAGTGTCGCAACCGGCATGCGGGCATAGCGCGCCGCCTCGGCGACGCTGTAAACGCCGAGTCCTTGGGTAGCGGCCTGGAACGTGGTAACCATCATGACAGTTGGATGAATCTTAGTCTCGGAGCGAGGAACCGCCAAGTCCAATCGCCCGAGAGTCCGATTCCTCCAGCGGGATAGCGAGAGCCTCCGCTCCGAAGCCGTCTCCGTGATCCGTCTCCACCAACATCTTCAGCGCAAGCCCGTCATCAGCATCGCCGAAGCCGCTCGTGCGTTGAAAATTTCCGCCCCCACCGCTGCCAAAGCCCTCGCGACGTTGGAAACCCACACCCTCGTCCGCGAAATCACCGGCCAGCAGTATCGCAAGCTCTACTCATCCAGCGCATACCTCGACATTCTGAACGATGGTACGTTCTAACGAGATTGCTTTGGTCCTGTGAGAAAACAGAATTCACCGAATCTCTGCGACCCTCTCCCCGGCCTCAGCGTCTCCGCGTTTCGTTTGTTAACTGCCCTCCATTCCAAGACGCTTCCTAAAGCATGAGGGATTACGGCAATTATTTTTGCGAAAGAGCCTACACGCCGCCGCAGCATTTCTTGAACTTGCGACCGCTGCCACAGGGGCAGAGATCGTTGCGGCCAACGCCGGGGTATTTTGCAGGTGGTGGCATGACCGGGCGTGAGGAGAACTCGCGCGGCTGGCTCAGGGATTCGAGGAAACGGGTATCTGGAGCGGATGGAGGTCGGGCGGGAGTGCGATGAAAGCAGGCCCAATTTTTCATCAGTGCCACGACGTCGTCGATGGGCTCGCCGGCACGCATCCAGCGGGCATCGCCACCGGAAGTGATGCGCTTTTCGATATGCTCGAGATGGTCGAAAAACGGGTCGCAAAGGTCATCTTCGAAAGCCTTGACGATGTGAGGGAGGAGAGAGATGAAGCCAAGGTCTGCGGAGATGGAACAAAGGTTGTTCCAGACGTGGGAGGGTTCGCGTTGGAGTTTGTGGTCGAAGAGTTCGTGGAAATAACGTTCTACATCTGCAGCGGAGATGCGGCCGGCATGCATCAGGGCCGGATAGCTTCGCAGCCCGGCGGAGGCGCGGGCATATTCGTCAGCGGCTGGGTTTTCGATCAGGGCGCGCAGTGGT
>JBBQDJ010000451.1:0-3431 GCA_038319595.1 Verrucomicrobiales bacterium | reverse complement strand
TGACTTTCTTCACATGAAGCGGGTTGGCCTCGTAGGCTTCGAGTGCTTTCGCAGAATCGAAACGCATCGTGAGGCCGATGTCGAAGGAGTCATCGACGACCGGGCGGTCGCTGGCGAGGGCGGTGCCGGTGTCGAGGAACTGAATGCCGGAGATGACGCGGAGTTCCGAACAGGCGGCGAGGAGCTTTGCGCGGTCGGCCGCATTTCCCGGGCGTTTTTGCCACATCAGGACGACATGATCGACCGTGCCATGGGCGGCGGGCGGGGCGATGGTGGCGCAAGAGAAGAGCGCGAGAGGCATGGTGAGTGCGAGGATTCGTTTCATGAGTTTTGGATGAGTTAGAAAAAGAAGAAGCGGCCGCGTTTCTTGCGCTTGTAGGAACCGTCACCGACGGAAAGCACCTCGACGCGCGTGGTGGTGATGCCTTGGTCATGGAAGCCGAGCTTCTTCGCCGCGCGGGGAGTGACATCGAGAATCCGCCCGGGAATGAACGGCCCGCGGTCGTTGATGCGGATCTTGAGCGATCTGCCATTCTCGACATTGGTCACCTTGACGAGGCAGGGGATCGGCAGGGTTTTGTGGGCTCCGGTGAGATGCCAGGGCATCACTTTTTCACCGAGCGAGGTGGTGCCGCGCTTGAGGCCGAACCATGAGGATTCGTTATACCACGAGCAGCCGCCGGTCTCGTCGTAGTTGAGCGCCTCGTCGATGCTCATGGGCTGATAGTGTCCGCCCCGCACGTTATAGGAAGCGGTCTGATAGCCCTTGTAGCCTTCAGGGCGCGAGAAGCAGGAGGTGCAAACGAAAACCGCCACGACGCTGACGGCGGCGAGGCGGGACTGTGGGTTTTTGAGCAGCCGGAGAATCACGGTTTGCGCTCGCGGATGACCTGGAGCGTGGTGGCGACTTTCTCCTTCATTTCTTTGCCGGGTTTGAATTTCACGGCAGCGCGCGCTGGGATAGGCACGTCCTTGCCGGGATCCTTGGGGTTGCGACCGACTTTCGCCTTCATCTCGCGGACTTGAAACGCGCCGAAATTGCGCATCACCACGGTGTCTCCATGAGCGAGCGAATCGGTGATTTCATCGATCAGCGTCTGGACGACCTCGAGGACATCCTGCTGAGTGATTTCGTGGCCTTTGGTGCCGAGCTGGTCGGTAATTTTGATGACGAGTTCGCGTTTGGTGATGGTTGCCATAAACTTTAGGGGAGAGAAACAATTGAGAAGCGCAGTGAGTAGAGCATTGGCGGAGCCGTTTTGTCCCGTCAAAAATCTTTCGAATTGATGCGATTTTCGTGCCAGCAGCGGAAGAAACGTCTGAATGTCCGGGAAATGCGGGAAATTCCCCGATAAATAGCAGAATTTTACGGATTTCGCGGATAATGAGACGCTTGCAAGGGTCAAACATCCTCACTGGATGCGGAATTTCCCAGCACCGAGCCTGTGGTTTTGAAATGCAGTTTCGCCACTTTCCCGAGCACTTCCGGGCCATCGCGGGCGACCAGTTCACGGGCCGCTTGGATCACCGCATCGGAGGCGCCGAGCGGCAGCTTGATGCCGCAGGCCGCCGAGGTTTTGTCCATCCAGTCGATGAACCGCTCGCGTGCGAGAATGGAAGCTGCGGCGACGGCGGTGTCGGACTCGCCTTTCGTCCGTTGTTCGAGTTGGAGAGTTAGGCCCTTTTCCTTGAGCGCCCGCTGGAGGATCTCGGGGCGGGCGAATTGATCGCTCAAAGTGCGCGGGCAGTCCGGTCGGGCGGCTGCCAGGGTTTCGATGGCCCGTGCATGACCCCAGGCTAACAGGCGGTTGAGGTTTTTGAATGACGCGTGCATCGAGTTGTAGCGCTCCGGGCCGATGGAAACCACGGCGGTCGTGCAGCCCGGGGTGGCCCGGATGACCGCCGCGAGTTGGCGGATGCGTGCCGCGCTGGCGATCCGCTTTGAGTCCATGATGCCGGCATCGATCAAGCGCCGGGCGATACTACCATCAGTGTAGGCACCGGCGATGACGAGCGGCCCAAAGAAATCGCCCTTGCCGCTTTCGTCGATGCCAAAGTGGGGCTCGAATTTGTCTGGCTCCAGAACCTCCTCATAACCTAACCGGGCCTCGCCGATGACTTCCGGCTCCAAGGTGAAACGGATGAACTCCTCCGTCTCCTTGCCCTGGATGAGCACCTTCGGGCCCTTTTCATAAACCGTCACGTTGAGCTTGCCCTTGCGTGCCGAGAAAATCGCGTAGGGCTTCGTTTCAAAATCAAACCCCTGGCGCTCCAAAGCCGCACGCAGGATTTTCACCTGAGCAAGTGTTAGGGGGGCGGTGTGGCTGGTCATTGGACAATACTCTGGGAAATCTTGTGCAACGAATCAAGTGGCGATCACTCGGCCACCACGAACATCGCGCCGAACAGATTGCTCGCCACCGGCTGGTTCGGGTTCACCACCATTTGCGAAATGTCGCCATCGAGAAACAGCGCGTCCTTGCAACCCAGCTTGAGAAACAGCCCGGAAAAATCCCAGAAATTCACCACTTGGCCCTTGTCCGTGATCGCGAAAATCAACTGTTTATCCCCATCCACGCCGACCCCGTTGCGCAACAGTTTGCTGGTCGAGTTTTCAGTGAAGGCCGGGTGGCGCTTGCCGTCGATGAGCAGCAGTGGGCCGGATTGGACCGCGCGTTCGAGCCAGCGGGATCCCATCAAGTGAAGTTCTTTCTCCCGTTCTTGGAAGTTTATTGAGGTCGAAATGAATGCCTCCGTCTTGCCGCCTCCTTCGATCCAGATCACGCCGTTCGGCTTTAGAAAAAAGTTCCCTGGTGCATCTGCTAGGTTGAGTGGATGTAAAGTTTTTCTATCCTCCGCATGAAGCCCGCTAGGAATCCCGCCCGGTTCGAAAATCCCTGCGTTCATCAGAAAACCCACCCTCTTGCCCTGCTTCGCGAACGCCGACTGCACCTTGTCAAAGCTGCGATACGGCACGCCTTGCGGGTCCTTCCAGACCACCGCCACCCTCGCTGGGTCGAGCTTGACCACACGGAATTTCACCCCGGCGTGGACGACCGCTTCCTCCACCACCGCCGCCCGCGCGGCACCGAAAACCATGAGAATCACGAGGAGTGGAAATTTCATGTTAGGCATTCATCATTCATCGCTGGGTCAGCCGTTCCTGTCGATGAGGAAAACACCCTCCGCAACTTCCCCGGCGGTGGCGGGTTCAGCCTTTCATCATGAAAATCTTCTTGGCCGTTTCCGCTCTGGTCTTCGCCTCGCTGGTCTCGCTGAAAGCGGAGTCCGCTTATGACCCACTCAAGGTCCCGGGTGTTGAAATCGTTTCCAAAATCTTCGACCTCAAGGATGCCAGTCGTGACCGGACTATTCCCCTCCGAGTTTATCTGCCGGAAGAGTCTGCGGCCGCTCCAGTCATTTTGTTTTCC
>JBBQDJ010000450.1:0-3434 GCA_038319595.1 Verrucomicrobiales bacterium | reverse complement strand
GGGAAAACGGGGGTGGTGCGGACGGTCCGAGTGGATCTCGAACCAGCCCCGAATTTTTCTAACGTGGCGGCGATCAGCGGTCGCCGCGAATGTCCGTAGAAACGCGCGGCGACCGGTGATCTCCGCCACGCGGCCGCTTCTCATTGGCCATGCGGACAGGAGTGTCCACACTCCTTATTTGGAAGGAAAAACCGCTCCGCACTCAGGGCTCTTCAATCGCACCTTCAATCACCTCGTCATCCCGCACCGGGATCGCGCGGGCGGCCTTGGGTTTCTCTAACGCTTCGATTTCCTCTAGGGATGGACCTGATAGAGGATCTTCATCCGGTTTCGCTTCGCGGGATGGCTTGAGGGGTTCTACGGGCAGCGCCTTGAGCGGCTTGACCGAGGGATCGCTAGGATTTAACTTTTCTCCTTCAGGATCGGTTGGCACTGGCTCCCCACCCGCGTCGGTTTCGGGTTCGCCCTCGGGGATGACGACCAGTGCCTTCTTCGGCGGGGCGATGGTCTCCTTGATGTCGTCCTTGATGCCTTCGAAAAACTTTTTGACCATGGGGGCCGCCATGCGTCCACCGGACACCGTTTCCCCGGGGCGGCCTTCGTAGAGGACGGCGAACGCATAGCGCGGATTGTCTTCGGGCAGATAGCCGGCGAACCACGCGAGACGCTGGTTTTTCGACGGTGGCCCCCATTGCGCGGTTCCGGTTTTTCCGCACAGCGTGGTGTAACTCAAGCCGGCACTTTGTCCGGTGCCGCCGCCGCTATTGACGACGTCGCTCATGCCCTGATGGACCACATCCACTGCCTTCGGTGTGATCCCGAGCCAGTCCTTGCGCTGGGGAGTCGCCGCTTGGACGACCCGGCCGCGGGTGTCCTGGATCTGGCGGATGAGCTGGAGCTTCGGGACGATGTTGCCATTGCCGATGCCCGCCATCGCTTGGGCGACCTGCAGCGGCGATGCTAACAGGCTGCCCTGGCCGATCGAGAGATTCGCGGTGTCGCCGTTGAGGATGCGCCGCTTCTCGTTCTTGAGCATCCACTCATCACTCGGCACGAGTCCAGGATTCTCGCCGAGCAGAGGAAGTCCCGAAGTTTGACCGAAACCGAGACGCCGCGCCAGGTTGAGGAAAGCGGACGGACCGACATCGATGCCAACCTGATAGAACCAGGTGTTGCACGATCGGGCCAACGCACGCTTCACATTGATCGACCCCTCGGGAGTCTTGCTCCAGTTGTGCATGACCGTGTTGCCGACGGCGAAGGAAGCCCCACAGTAGATTTCCGAGGTGGCGGTGACCGTGCCGTTGTTGAGTGCGGCGAGGGCGACGATCGGCTTAAACGAGGAGGCGGGCGGATAGACGGACTGGAAGGCGCGGCCGTAGAGTGGTGTGGACGGATCATCGTTGAGCGCTGCGAAGTCCTTTTCATTAATCCCGGGGATGAAAGCGTTGAGATCGAAGGAGGGCCGCGAGGCCATCACGAGCACTTCACCGGTGATCACGTCGATCACGACGAAGGCACCGCGGCGGCAGCCCTTGCGCAGGGTTTCCTCGGCGAGTTTCTGCCATTTCAAATCGAGGGTGGTCACCACCGTGCCCCCGGGGCGCGGGCGCTTGACTTGTTCTTCCAATAGCTTGTTGCCGTTTTCATCGAACAGCAGGCGTTTCATGCCGGGATCGCCTGTTAGTTGCGTGTTGAAGATTTTCTCAAAGCCAGCACGGCCTTCGGACTCCTCCCAGAGTGGTTCATTGAAATTGATGGGGCCGGTCGGCAGTTTGCCGACACTTCCGGTGTAGCCGATGATGTGGGCGGCAACCTCCCCCTCGGGGTAGTAGCGGCGGTAAACGGCTTGAAGCACCAGTCCCGAGCTGAGTTTGGGCTCGAGGTCGTGCGCTTCTTTGGCACCGATCTGGCCACTGACCAGAAGCGGCAGCCACCGCCGGTTATTGTAATGGTCGAAGAGCTCGTCATCGGTTTTGAGAGTCTGGTTCTTCACCAAGGTCTGGAGTGAATCCAGACGGGTGCGAGCCCAGTTGATGACGAAATCCCGGTCGGCATTTTCAAACTGCTTGAACTGGAGCGCGACCTGATAGGCCACCTGGTTCTGGGCGAGCGGGGCCCCGTTGCGGTCGACGATGGCACCCCGCGGCGCAGGAATCTTCTGCGTAATCGTCCGTGCGTCCTTGCGGGTGCTGATCGCGCCGTCCGAAGCATTGCGCGCGGCGGGAGGTTCGGCCGGAGGATTGAGGTTGCGGGTATTGTTGACGACGGCGGGCGCCTTGAGGTCTTGGGCGCAAATGGATCCTGCCGCGAGGAAAGTCACCAACGATAGCCGACGGATGGACGGAGTTTTCACCATGTGGGTTGGGCGACGCTAGAGGTGATTTCCTTCCAAGGCAACGCTCAATCCCAGTTGGCTTCGTCCTGTTCTTCCAAGGGTTTGCCGATGCTCCGGACGATCTCGGTGGGCACGAAAATGAATTCGTCCTGCCTTTTTTCAGAAGGATCCATGCGAAAATGGACAAGTTTCCGCTCGCGGCGCCCCGCCGAAACGACCGTGAGATCCACATAAACATCCAGCGCCCCGTCTTCGAGTGGCTTGACCTTGAGCAGCCCGGGGATCGGGTAAACGGCGCGGGTGCCTCCGGTGGCGCCTTTCGGCCGGGTGAAATCGGCCCGTTTTCCAAGATGGGCGGTGGGATACCATTCGTCGCGGCGGGTCTTGCTGGTCACGGTGCGGATCCGGTGGACCGCCAGGGTTTCCTGCCGGCCCATTTCCCCGGTCGCTTCAAGCCGCCAGCGGAAAGGTCCGTCGAGGGTGGCGACGGCGGCGGAAACGACCATCGCGCTCAAGGCATAGCTGCCACCTGCGGTTCCCTCGGGTTTCACCTGCATCCGGATGTCGGTGTCATTGACCCGGACGGGTGGCGAGGACGCTGCGCTGCCATAGGTGTGCTTTTTCGCAATCAGGCTCATGCAACCGCTCATCGCACCACAGGAGATGACGACAAGCGCCGCTCTTGTCGGCAGTCGTGAGCCATGCATGATGGCGGTAATGAGCGATTGGAATTTCATGACGGTGATCATCTTGATCGGGGTTTTCGTGCTTTGGAAGCTGGAACTCGCCGCGACATTGCTAAATTTGAAGGCATTTCCAAGCTCCGTGCCCCGGGCGCTGGCGGGGCTGATGGATCTGGAAAAACTCGAAAAGGCGCGGGCCTATCTGGTCGCGAACGCGCGGGTGGGCATCATCCAGTCCACGGTTTCACTGGTGGCCCTGCTGGTCTTCTGGTCGTTCGACGGGTTCGCCTGGCTCGACGAATTTTCCCGCTCGTTCACGAAATCACAGGTCGGCGCGGGACTGATTTTCCTATCGCTGCTGATTCTCGGGCAGAGTCTGATCGGGCTCCCGTTTTCGATCTATGACACCTTCG
>JBBQDJ010000449.1:0-3493 GCA_038319595.1 Verrucomicrobiales bacterium | reverse complement strand
GAGGTCTGGGATGTGGACAAAGGCGTGCGGATCGGTGAATCGATTCCGGCGGAGGGCAATCATCCGAACTATCAGGGCGGCGCTTTTATGGACTTGTGGTTCCTGCCCCCGGAGGAAAAAGCACCCGGCCCCTTGCTGGTCACGTTTTCTAACCGCGGGAACGCCTCGGTATTTCGAATCATCTCCGATCCGGATAGCCCTGACCTGTTTCCGCTTGTGACGAACTCGCACGATCAGCCGGTCCGGCTGGCCGTGGTAGATCAGATCGGCGGGCGGTTCATCAGCACTGCGGAGGATAGGACGATCCAGGTCGGCAGCCTCGAAAATGGAGCACTGTTAGGTTGGCCGCTGGCCACGGACGGCACGGTGACCGGCGTCCGCGCGGATGCGGCAGATCGTTTCTCGATCCGGCTGGAGAGCGGAAAAGCCGGGGCGTGGCGGCTGCTGGTCCCGTTCAAGGCATCCGCATCAGCGCAAACCGCCCTAACATCCATCGGGTTGAAAGGCCTGCATAAGATCTGGCCGGCCGGCGGTGAGGACGAGCTTCCCGCCGCAAAGGCTCCAGTCGTTGCCGACCAACTCGGGGACCAGCGACTGGTCGTAGATGAAACGGAATTGAAAATCATCCATGCCGGCAAGCTAAACGAAGCCGCCGAATGGAGCCGCCGCTTTTCCTCCCCCATCGTCCATGCTCGTTTTTCCGGTGCTGATTCGGTGATCGTCCAAACAGGATTCTTCACCACGGAAATTTGGAATGTTAGAAACGATACTCTTTTGTACCCCGTCATCGACGAAGCCTCGCTGTTCACCGCCGACACCCGTTCGGACACGGTGTTGCTCAGTTCACCGTCGCCAGATGGGAAGTTGATTCTATCCCGCAGCTTTTTCTGGGATCCGCCGAATGTCGGGGCCTATTTTTTCACGGTTTGGGACACAGCGACCGGCAAGCCCGTGTCTGACCGGATCCGGCTGATCGACGATGTGGCCGCGGACAAGATCGTCGCGAACCACGCGGAGTTTAGCACGGACGGACGTTTCCTGCTTTTCGGCAGATCGGGAGAAGATGCGAAGCCGGAGGTCGCTACCAGCCTGCAACTCGTGCCACCGGATCCCATCTTGCCGATCATCGCCGACCTGGCGGAAGCACTCGGTGGCCTGCGTTTGAAAGCAGATGGAAATTTTGAATCCGTCACCGTGAATTCTTCCGACGTCATCGGAGAATTGCAGGGCCTCCTCGCTCCGAAATAGACGCGAGCATGAGGAATCCTGGGATTGAATCGTGCCACCTCGATCGCTCATAAAAACTCCTAATGTGGCGCGGTTTCATCAATTTTGCGAATTAACTGGCATGATTAGGTGAAATGTGTCACTTATTTGGGGGGATCTGGCGCGAAAAACAAGGAACGTGCCATTAAAACCTTAAATCGTGCCACTACAAATTCCAGAACGAGAATTCACCGATCTCCTCCGAATCATCTCGGTCAGGCACTTCGGCGCGTCCGTGAAAGAGCTGATGGGAATTTCCAGACTTGGATTTCCCAAACGCACCTTGCAGCGACGGCTCGACCAACTGGTCTCCGAAAAACGCCTCGAACCCCGTGGCAATGGACGCGCGCGGCGCTACCTCGTTCCGATCGAAGAAGCGCTCCCATTTTCGTCCGTCGTTCGTGAAGAACCAACTTACGCCCAGGTAGGGCACGACTGGCTTTCACCCGCTGCCATGGAGATCCGTAGAATCATCCAACTCCCGCTGGCTCAGAGAACGCCTGTGACCTATCAGGGATCGTTCCTTGATGCCTATCGCCCTAACGTTACTTTCTATCTGCCGGAAAGTCTGCGGAGTGAACTCGCGGAAATCGGCCAAGTTGGCATGGGGGATCTGCCGGCCGGGACCTATTTCCGGCAGGTAATGGACCGACTGCTCATCGATCTTTCTTGGAACTCAAGTCGTCTTGAGGGTAACACCTACTCGCTGCTAGAGACCCAGCGCTTACTGGAGCTTGGTGAGGACACCGAAGGGAAAGCCGTGCAGGAAACCCAAATGATCCTCAATCACAAGGCTGCGATCGAGATGTTGGCGGACGACGCGGGAGAACTCGATTTCAACCGCTACACCATTTGCAATCTCCACGCGTTGCTGTCTGACAACCTGCTGTCTGATCCGGGGGCCTGTGGCCGCCTGCGCTCGTTGCGGGTTGGAATCAGCGGGACGGTCTATCACCCGTTAGGCATACCGCAGCAAATCGAAGAACGCTTCGAGCAAATCCTGCAAAAGGCCTCAGCCGTGAGGGATCCTTTCGAGCAGGCGTTCTTCGCGATGGTGCATCTGCCGTATTTGCAACCCTTCGAGGATGTGAACAAGCGTGTGTCGCGGCTCGCAGCGAACATTCCTCTCGTGCGCCACAACCTCTGCCCACTGTCGTTCGTGGACGTCGAATCCCGTGAATACGTCGGGGGATTGTTAGGTGTCTATGAGTTGAACCGAGTCGATTACCTGCGGGATGTTTTCGCGAGGGCCTACCGGAGATCCTGTGCCCGGTATTCGACGGTGCGGCAGACCTTGGGGGATCCTGACCAGTTCCGTTTGCGCCACCGGGCCACGATCGCGATCTTCGTCAAAGAAGTCGTGCTGGGCGGCATGGACAAGCGTGTCGCCGCGAAATGGATCGCCATGAAAGCGGCGGAATCTGTTGCGGTGGAAGAACGGGCAAAGTTTATCGAAGTGGTCGAAACTGAACTCGGCTGCCTGCACGGTGGAAACATCGCGCGTTACCGGCTTCGGCCCGCGGAATTCGAGAGCTGGTATCGGGGGTGGAAATGAAAACTAACTGAATCGTCCGACAGCCATCGCCTCGATCGGACGAAACGGAGTGTCACCCGCCAGCAAATCCGCAACGAGCCGGCCACTGACTGGACCGAGGCTCAGGCCCATCATCGCATGGCCGGTGGCAGCTAACAAGTTCGTCGCACCGGGAACCCGTCCGAGATAGGGAACCCCGTCGGGCGAAACCGGACGCAGGCCAGCCCAGGGCTTTACACCCTCGAAATCCCTTTCGGAAAATTCTGGGAAATAGGCGTGCACCGATTTCACGATGCCGCGCACGCGGGCGGGATTGATGGTTAGATCAAGACCGCCGACCTCCATCGTGCCGCCGAAGCGCAGGCCGCCGTCCATCGGTGTGATCGCCACCTTCGCCTCTGCGAAGATCGAGCAGAGCTGCGGCAACTGGGGCGGAACGGGCAGGGTGAGCGAGTAGCCCTTTCCCGCCTGAAGCGGCAATTTTAAACCAAGTGTCCCTAACAAATCTGCGCTCCACGAGCCGCCCGCGATCACGAATTTTTCACCTTCGAAGCGGCGGCCAGCTCCGGCTACAGCCACCACTTGGCCGGCGCGGGTTTCGATGGAGTCGATGGTTAGGCCGCTCTCGATGGTGGCGCCCGCAGCCAGGATGTGGCGGCGCATCAACGCCATGAAACGACCCGGGCTAAGGTG
>JBBQDJ010000448.1:0-3503 GCA_038319595.1 Verrucomicrobiales bacterium | reverse complement strand
CTCACAGTTCGCGAGGGAAAGACCTTGAAATCCATCGGCCAGTTCACCTACGCCGCAGACTCCAGTTGGGGCCTGCTGATCTTGATGTCAGACCCGGAGACGAAGAGCTATAAAACGCATTTCGTCGATCAAGAGAAGTCGAAGTTTATCAAAGGCACTTTTCTCATTTTCAATTTCAGCACCCAAATTGCCTCCGTCTATCTTGGCCCCACAGAGGAAAAATTTGAGGCGAATCAACAGCGGGTCTTAAAACCCACTCCCGAAGACAACGGAATGTTTCGTATGCAGGTCACCCATCCCAATAAAGACCAGCAACCAGAAACCTGCTATGACCGCTATGTTTCCGCTTCGAAAGACTCCCGTGAGTTGGTATTCTTGGTCCCTACTGAAACCGCCAGTCTCAGGGTGAGTAGCCTTTCTTTATCCTCGGACCCCGAGTGACACCTCGATCAAAGCCATTTCCATCCGCCTATGAACTCACTTTTCCGCTCTTTTCAATTCGCCGCCCTTTTTGCCGCGTTCCTTTTTCCCGCCTTGGGGCAAGCCCCGGACGCAAAGACCGAGGAGAAGAAAAAGCAGCCTCAGATCCGCTTCATCTGCGTCGCCGCCCTCGCAGAAGATCAGGAGGTGATCCTCGCCACTCGCGACGACCAAGGCAAGTGGCAGGAACTGAATACCCTAAAAATCAGATCCGCCTATATCACCGATTGGCTCCCTGCCAAATCCGGTGAACTCCACCTCGCGCGGCGAGAGGGAGATACTTTAAAATCCATCGCCCAGTTCAATAACCCGGCCGACTCACGCCGTTCGATGGTTGTATTACTCCCGGATGAGGGGAAAAAGATTTACAATTCCTTTATCGTGGACCCTGAAAAATTGGCCTTCGTAAAAGGTTCGGTGCTTGCCGTGAATTTCAGTAAGCAGCCAGGTCTTCTTCTGCTAGGGACGACGAAAGTGACCGTTTCATCCGGCCAGCGAGTCGTCGCCAAGCCAGCATTAGAAGCCAACGGAATGTATCGCATGCTGGTGGGCTATCAGGATGCCGAGAAAAAGCCTGTGACTTGCTATGATCGCTACGTCCCCGGTAATCCAGACTCCCGTGACCTGCTCTTTCTGTTTCCCGATATCACCCTCGGACTCAAGGTTCTCAGTCTGCCGATTTTCGGTGAACTGGAGTAAGTTCAGCTAAAAATGGTTCCGTCCTGAGGCTTGCTTGGGTGCCTGCGGAACTTCGAAGATGTGGCATCACAGCTTGGTCGTGTCAGACGTGGCCGCCCGAGGTCAGCTGTAGGAAACCAAGACCGACGAGAAGAAGAAGCAGCGCGCCGCCATTTCGGTCCCGCCTCCCCTCTCATAGGGCTTCAGGTCGTCATGCCCGTGTCCCCGTTTTGGGGACTGGTATCTTTTGCGCGTTCGCTTAAAATCAGGGGGTGCCGATCCATCGTGTGCCCGAGGTATTCGTATGAGATGGTCGTTCGTCCTTAGTCGTGCCGAGCATATGAGCTTACTCCCAATCGCAATGTTTTCCAGACAACCTCTTGGAAGGACCCGGCCCCTTCGGGCGCGTGGTTTCCCCGGGCATTTCTTGGCCTGTTGTGCGGTGGCAGCGTGTTTTCTCGCCCCTGTCTGGGCCGCCTCGGTGAATATCACGCCGAACAATAATTCGGGGGACGGTAGTTTCACGCAGGTGACCGTGGCGAGTCAGACGGTGTGGCAAAATACGACTGGCAGCTTCCTCTATGGTAAAAGGCCGACGTCCTTCCCTTTCACCGTCGGGCAGACGCTCTACCTGCGGGTCACCTATTACGATGACCTCGGCGGCGGCAAGCTCAGCATGCAGTACGACGCTCCTGCCCCAGCGAGCAATTACACAACTCCGGAAATCGGCACCCGTCTTTCACGCGTGGGCACCGGGCAGTTTGTCGATGCTTACTTCGAATTGAAAAACGTGGAGTTCGGCGGCGGCCAAAACGGCAGCTCGGATTTCCGCATCACTTGCGGTGCGCCGGGTGGCGTGAAGATGTCCATCCGGACGATCACCCTCTCAGACATCCCCTTCGATCATGCAGATTTCCTACTCGCGATCTCGCGGACTTCTAAAACCCGCTACACTGGCCCGGCCAAGGACTATGTGGATACGACCACCCTGAAAGGCAAGGTCATGGCGGGCTACCAAGGCTGGTTCGACGCGCCCAATGACCTGGACGACGATGGCTGGCGGCACTGGGTGCGGAATGGGACGATGACCGCCCCCAATTTCACCATCGATGCATGGCCGGATCTCACGGAATACGATCCCGCTTCACTGTTCCGTGCGGGAAGCCTGATGACGAAGGGTGGAAAACCCGCCTATCTGTTTTCGTCCACTTCGTATGCTCCGGTGCAGAAGCATTTCCGCTGGATGCGGAAGCACAACATTGATGGCGCGTTCGTCCAGCGTTTCTTCCCCAAGGCGGGAACGCAGCCCGAATGGGTGCTGCGCAACGTATCTCAAGCGGCTGCTGAGGAGGGGCGGATCTGGGCCGTAGAATACGATGTCTCCGGCATGGGCAGCACTGCGGTGGCGGCGGCTCTCCAGGCGGATTGGGAATGGCTCAAGAGTCCCACCGGTTTCGACATCCTCAACGACCCGCGCTACGCCCGCGAAAATGGCAAACCGGTCGTCTTCATCTGGGGTCTTCCATTCACCACAAAGGCTTCCGGAGGAGTGCCTTTCGATGTCACCACCGCGAATACGACCGTGGATTATTTCAAAGCCCAGGGTGCCTATGTCATCGGCGGCATCCCGAACTCTTGGAACTCACTGAGCGCAGCCTGGAAGACCCACATTTTGAAATATGATGGACTCCTCGTCTGGCAGAACACCAACATTGCGGACGCGGCGTTGTTCCGCGGGCGCGGTCAGGATTTCTACCCGCACGTCTGGCCGGGCTTCTCGTGGGCGAATCTCCAACAACAACCCGCCACTCCACCCATTGAATACATGGATCGCACCGCTGGGGAATTCTACTGGGATAAAGGACGCGACTGGATCAACGCCGGTGCCGCAGACCGGCTCTTCATCGGCATGTTCGACGAATACGATGAGGCGACTCAAATCATGCCCATGACCGACGATCCGCCAAACCCGTCAGCCACCTATGGGCGCTTCATTGATAACCAGGGCAAGCCCAGCGATTGGTGGATGGTGCTTACCGACGAGCTGAAACGCTTGATGTTCGACCAACGAGCCGACAGTGCCACGCAGCCCACCGTCGCCTCACTCACTAACCGTTCGAACATCGGCGCCGAGGCCAGCGTCGATCTCGGCACCACCGACATCACCTCTTCGCTCAACCGCGTGGACAACGCCGATGGGGGCACTGTTGTGGAGACTGTGGGCGGCAAGGAATGCCGTGGAAATAACGTGCTTGCGACCGACCGCTACCTGTATTTCAACGTCAACAATGCATTCGCCTTCCAGCTCGCAAACGGCGATGTGACGATCGAGGTAGAGTATTACG
>JBBQDJ010000447.1:0-3540 GCA_038319595.1 Verrucomicrobiales bacterium | reverse complement strand
ACTTCCGCAATCGGCAACGGAGTCAGAAACTGCAGCGTATCAAACAGCTTGGCGATCGATGGCGCGGTGAACTCGTTCACACCGAGTTCCTCGCGGACATGCTCATCATCCAGCAGATCCTTGGGGATTTCCCCCTTGTTTCCACCATTCGCTTCCTGGGCCTCCAGCGGAAGAAGCAGGAAAGCGCCTAACAAACATAGGTGACTCAATTTCACGACCAGACTCTGACAGCTACCAAGCCGTTCGGCAACCGGCAAAATCAGCGCGCGCCGCCGTTTCCCGATTCAAACCGGTCCGGCAAAACCTCGTGAAAATTTGAATTGCCAAGTCCACCGGGCTAACCCAACCTCCGCGCATTGGAACGACAGGACGGTGTTTTCTGTCGATGTTCCGAGACATCTCTCCGGGTTGACGCCCACCTGCCCGACCGGGCCTAGGAAGCTTTCTCAAGCGAATCGAGCCGGTCAACACGCAGGAACGTTATTTCCCACCCTGTTCCGCGTTGATGCGGGTGATTTCCACCCTCATGGACTCCCCGATCGCTTCACCCCCAACCCTTATTTCCATTTCCCATGGCCGGTCACAACAAGTGGTCCAAGGTCAAACAAATCAAAGCCAGAGTCGATGCCATCAAGGGCAGGGTCTTCAGCAAGTGCGCGCATGAAATCGCCCTCGCCGCCCGCGCCGGAGGCGGAGACCTGGCCGCCAATGCCCGGCTTCGCACCGCCATCGACAACGCTAAGGCAGTTTGCATGCCCAAAGAAACCATCGACCGCGCGATCAAAAAAGGCACTGGCGAACTCGGCAGCGAAATGATTCAGAAAAAACTCATTTCCATTCCCCAAACCCCATGTGTGGTCGATGACCTCACCCTCGCCCGCCAGGTCCTCAAACTTTACGACCTGCTGGACGACGATCCAGACACCCTCAACGTTTTTACCAATTTCGAAGTCGCGGACGAGCTTCTCGAAGCACTCGCGTCTTGAGCCCTTCGCCAACCGGCGAACACCCATTTTCCAACAGATTCCGGATGAGCAACCCTACCAACGAGGACACCATGCCCCAGCCCCCAGCAGGCACCGACGGCACCACCCCGCCCGCGAAAAAGCGGGCGGCAAAAAAAGCAGCCAAGAAGACCGCCGTCGTCAAAACGGAGCCCGTCGCCGAAGCTGCGGTGAAAAAAACCGCAGCCCGCAAAGTCGCTGCCAAGAAAGTCGCCAGGAAATCCGCTGCCGCTTCAATCACCCCGGAGCTGTCGTTCGACGCACCCACCCGCCCGAAAGCGATTCCCGCACCGCGAGCTGCCAAAACTACCCGCGCTCGAAAAACTGCTCTGGAAACCACGGTGGAAACGACCGCACCGGCACCACGGAGCGAGTCCCCGCCCCCTCAGTCCGAAGAGCCAGGGCGCCGGTTTGGCCGCGTTCCCGGCGGTGGTCCGGTCGCTCCCCGCGAATCTCCAGAACCGCGGGAATCCGCGCCGCCCGCATCGATTCCTTACCCGCAGCCCACTCCGCCGCCGGATCGCAGCCGGGATCAAGAAAATCGTGAGCAGTCGTCACCCAACCCGCCGCAGGGTCAAAATTTCCAACAACGTGACGGCCAAGGTGGCCAAGGTGGCCAAGGCCAGTCACACGAGAGCCGCAGCAAGCGCCGCCGTGAGAAACGCAAGCGCCGGAAAAACGAGCGCGGCGACCAAGGCGGCCCGCCGAATCCACAGCACCAGAACCGTCACGCACCGAACCGCCCGCCGCGCAACGAAGGCGGGGAACGCCACGCTCCGCCGCCTGACATGGATGACCGACGCGGAATCCAGCTCTCGGGACCGAAAATCGAAGCCGACGGCATGCTGGAACTCGCACCAAAAGGATTCGGCTTCCTGCGCATCCCTGGCAAGAATTTCGAACAAGCCCGCGACGACATCTTCGTCACCCCGGAGACCATTCGCAAATACAACCTCCGTCCCGCCCAATGGATCCACGGCCTCTATCAGGATGGACCACGCGGACCGCAGCTCGTTGAAATTTCGAAAGTGAACGACCTAACGCCCGAGGAGGCGTCCAAGCTGCCGCACTTCGACGAATTGAAGGCGATCAATCCGAGCCGAAGGATCAGCTTCGAGACCACCCCCGAACGCTTCACCACCCGCGTCGTCGATATCATGGCCCCCGTCGGCCGTGGCCAGCGCGGACTCATCGTCTCCCCTCCCCGTTCCGGCAAAACCACGCTGCTGCTCCACATGGCGGAAGCGATCCGCGAGAAATACGACGAAGCCATTCACTTGATGGTCGTCCTCGTCGATGAACGCCCGGAGGAAGTCACCGAGTTCCGCCGCGCGCTGCCCGGCGCGGAAATCTACGCCAGCTCCAATGACGAACAGGCCCGCAACCACACCCGCATCGCCGAGCTCGCCATCGAGCGGGCGAAGCGTCTCGTGGAAGCCGGTCGCGATGTCTTCCTGATCATGGATTCCATCACCCGCCTGGCCCGCGCCTACAATGGAAACATGAACAACCGCGGCCGTGGCACGGGTTCGGGCGGCATCACCATCGGCGCGTTAGAAGTTCCGCGCCGCCTGTTCGCCGCTGCGAGAAACACCCGTGGCGGCGGCTCGCTTACCATCATGGCCACCGCCCTGATCCAGACAAACTCCCGCGCCGACGAGGCGATTTACATGGAGTTCAAGGGCACCGGTAACATGGAGCTCGTCCTCGACCGCAAGATCGCGGAAAACTACATCTATCCAGCCGTCGATATCTTCAAATCGGGAACCCGCCGCGAGGAACTCTTGTTAGCCGATCACATGCTCCACAAGATCCACCTCATCCGCCGCGGCCTCTCCGGCCACCGCCCCGCCGAGGCGATGGAGCGGCTCTTGTTCTTCCTAAAGAAATTCCCCAACAACCCGCAGATGCTGCTGGAGATCAAGGGATGAAAAACGGA
This sequence comes from Verrucomicrobiales bacterium, assembly GCA_038319595.1. Lineage (GTDB taxonomy): Bacteria > Verrucomicrobiota > Verrucomicrobiia > Verrucomicrobiales > Akkermansiaceae > Luteolibacter. Next base: position 597 of record JBBQDJ010000447.1, on the reverse strand, counting down.
CCGCTGACTTCTGTCAGCGGCATTCCCTTCCAACCTTCGTAGTTGGATCAAGAGAACCCGATTCCGAGCACGGCAATGAAATCTTGGCAAAGCGATTTGTAAAGCAATGCTCGCGCTCAATGGATCTGTGCATTCAAGCCAGCAACTGCGACCGTCGCACGGCTGTTTCAGGAGCCTCCCGCGAAACGCAAATTCCTAGCAGTCAGAGATTACAATGGGTTCGATATTCACTCGCCTCTTCAGGTCGTATCTGCTACCAGCTCGGAATCATGGATAGGAGGGATTTAAAACGATTGATGGCAACGGGCTTTGCGATTGGCGGAACGGACAAATTCTCACGAATGACAGATCAAGGCGTGAGGTGCTGCCGATAAATCCCTATCAGACTCCGGCTTCGGTTCCGGACAGGACTGTCGCTGACGCGGGCGCATCGGTGTTGAGGAAATCGTGGGTCGCGGGTGGATTTGCCATCGCGATGATCTGGCTTAATACCGTGGGAGGGATCGTCTCCATGATGGTTCCGAAATTGCCCCAGATTTTGTGGACGTTGGTCATCATTCAGTTGGTCTTGCTCGTGCTTGCTGGCGTTTCCTACTT
>JBBQDJ010000446.1:0-3552 GCA_038319595.1 Verrucomicrobiales bacterium | reverse complement strand
TGGAAGGACTTTTAGGGCTCGATTCCGGCCAACTACTCCCAAAAACGGACACAACGGCCAATTTCGGGGTTGGAAATCAAGGATTGTTGGAAATCGGGACCTCGGAGAGAAGAATATCGGCTGGAATGATTTATAAACTCCGGCGATTCTCTCGGGATACCAGCCCGTGTCCGATCTTTTCACCACTCCAGCGGCTTTGACCGACAAGCCAAATCCCGCCGAGCCGTTGGCGGCGCGGATGCGGCCACGTTCGTTGGACGAGGTCGCCGGGCAGCAACACATCCTCGCCGAGGGGAAATTGCTCCGGCGGGCGATCGAGTCGGACCGCTTTACTTCGCTGATTTTCTATGGCCCGCCTGGAACCGGGAAAACGACGCTCGCCAGCGTGATCGCGAGGACGACGGGTTCGCGTTTCGAGTCGCTCAACGGCGTGGAGTCGAACGTCGCGGAGATCCGGGCGAAGATCGATCAGGCCCGTACTTGGCGCGATCTGCGCGGCGAGACGACGATCCTGTTCATCGACGAAATCCATCGTTTCAACAAGGCCCAGCAGGACGTGCTGCTCCCGCACATCGAGCGCGGAGTGGTTAGATTTATCGGCGCCACCACGCACAATCCTTATTTCCATGTGAACTCGCCGCTGGTCTCGCGATCACAGATTTTCCAGCTCGAACCGGTTCCGGTGGACGACGTCGTCGGCGTGTTGGAGCGGGCGCTGGCAGATGTGGAGCGCGGACTTGGCAGCTATCAGGTCACAGCGGATGCTGAAGCTCTGCGGCATCTGGCGGAGAAATCGGATGGCGACGTGCGCAAGGCGTTGAGCGCACTGGAACTCGCCATTCTAACGACACCCGCAGCGGATGGTTCGGTCCATCTGACGCTGGCGGTGGCGGAGGAATCCATCCAGCGCAAGGCGGTGGTCTATGATGCCCATGGCGACGCGCATCACGATACGATCTCCGCCTACATCAAGTCGATCCGTGGCTCGGATCCGGATGCCGCGCTGTATTGGCTGGCGAAAATGCTGCATGCCGGCGAAGACCCGCGCTTCATCTCGCGGCGGTTGGTGATTTCCGCGTCGGAAGACATCGGCCTAGCGGATTCTAACGCGCTGCGGGTGGCGATGGATGCCCATGCTGCCTTTGAATTCATCGGCATGCCGGAGGGCCGGATTCCGCTCGCGCATGCCACGGTCTATCTGGCGACTGCGCCGAAGTCCAACACCGCCTACGCCGCGCTCGGAAAAGCGATGGAGGACGTCGAGAATGGCCGCACGCTCGCGGTGCCGGTGCATCTGCGGACGAACACCCGCAAGAAACTCGCCGCTGCATCCGGCGAATCGGAGGCGGCGTTGAAATACCTCTACGCCCACGATTTCGAAGGGGCCTACGTGCCACAGGCCTATCTTCCGGAAGGGAAGATCTACTATCAGCCTGGCGACCAGGGGATGGAGAAGCGGATCAAGGAACGTCTCGATTTCTGGCGCGCCTCGATGTGACCAGTTAGCGACCGAGCATTTCGCCGATCATGCTGTTCACCGGGATCCCGCCGACGCGATATCCAGCATCTTCGGTTAGTAAATCAAAACTGCGGGATACACCGCTCAGTGCGTCGACCCCGGTGACGATCTCTCCGCCGCAGCGGTCGCCGATTTTAAGCTCCCCGGCGGGAGTTCCGTCGATCCGATGCCGCGGTGAGGCGCTGACGCGGGATCCGTTGGAAAATGAAATTGTTAGATAGTGGCTCGTCGCTGAATCCTCTCGATATTGGTGGATCTGCGAGATGTGAACCTGGCTGCCGCCGAAACCGGTGATCGTATCGCCCGCCTTGAGATTCTCGACCTTCACTGGACCCGTCGCGGTATCGATCCGGGACCCCTCCGGCAGGCAGCCGAACCGAAGTTTCAACATTCCGAGGTTGAGCAGGCTGCACGCTGGCAGCAGCAGCGCGATCAACAGGATGGGAACGACGAACCCGATCCAGCGGAGCAGGTTGGAGCGCGGCACACGGACGATGGCTGAAGAGATGGATTTCATGAACTTTAGAGCTAACACTTCCCAAGCCCGATGTGGCCCAACGGTGGTGCGGGTAAATTACCGAGGAGAAACCAGAATCTTCTCTATTCCAGGATCAACGGCGCTTCTTGCCGCCGGTTTTTTTACGGCGCACCGACTTGATCGGGGAATCGTCGAGCAGGGCGGTGTAGATGTAGTCGAAATCTTCCAGCTTGCGGCGTGGGATGGGCTGGTCGATGAAGATTTCCACGGACTTCGCATAGTCGAGTTCGTCGGCGGTGAGGATGGTGAAGGCGTCGCCCTCGGCCTCGGCGCGGCCGGTCCGACCAATGCGGTGAACATAGTCCTCGGCATTTTCCGGCACGCGGTAGTTGATCACGTGGGAGACTCCGGAGATGTCGATGCCGCGCGCGGCGACGTCGGTGGCGACGAGAATTTCATAGTCACCCGCCTTGAACCCGGCGAGGGCCTTCATGCGGTCCACTTGGCTGATGTCCGAATGCATCGCGGCCACCTTGGTCTGGCCGGTGGTTTTGATGAGCGAGGTGAGTTGGTCCGCTTCTTTCCGGGTGCGGGTGAAGATCATGACCGAGTGGTAGTCGGTCTGTTTGAGAAGCTCTAACATCAGTTCATCGCGTTGGTCCATGGCGACCGGATAGAACGCATGGGTGACGCTGGTCGGAATGGAAGTGCGGGCGATCTCGATGCTGGTGGGCTCGACGAGGCACCATTGGGCGAAGGTCTGGATCGCCGGCGGCATGGTGGCGGAGAAGAACAGCGTCTGGCGACCTTCCCACGGGCAGAGATTGACGATTTTTCGGACTTGCGGCAGGAATCCCATGTCGAGCATGCGGTCCACTTCGTCGAGGATGAGCACCTTGATTTCGCCGAATCGCATCGAAGTGCGGTAGAAATGGTCGACGAGGCGGCCGGGAGTGGCGACGACGATGTCCGCGCCGGCAGCGAGCTGGTCGCACTGGGTTCCGAGACCGACTCCGCCGTAAAGCAGGGCCACCTTCATGCCGGTGTGCTTGCCGTATTTCTCGAATTGTTCGGCGACCTGATGGGCGAGCTCGCGGGTGGGTTCGAGGACCAGGATCTGGGGTTTGCCCATTTTCTCAATCTTGGAGAGGGTAGGGAGGGCAAACGCGGCGGTTTTGCCAGTGCCGGTCTGGGAGGCGCCGATGACGTCCTTACCTTCGAGAATAATCGGAATCGCCTGCGCCTGAATCGGCGTGGGCGTGGTGTAACCGGACTCCTCAATGGCTTCCAGAACGGCTGCGGAGAGCCCAAGTGTGTCAAATCCCATGCGGCGGCTTAGGTAAAGGGCGGAGCGGTCCGGGTCAAGATGCGATTGTGGAAGGGAAACACCGCTGCGGAGATGGCGATTTGCCCCTTGGCCGTGAACTTTACTCCGTCCCACAATTGCCTCAAGGAATGCTGCGTTTCAGTAAATCGTTTAAAAGCCACCTCCCCCACGAACGCCATGAATCGACTCCTCGCCGCTGGTATCGCCATTTTGCTCTCCCTCCTGTCC
>JBBQDJ010000445.1:0-3561 GCA_038319595.1 Verrucomicrobiales bacterium | reverse complement strand
TTGTCCGAGTTGATGAAAATCACCGGGGACAAAAACAAGAGCCCTGCCGTGGCGAGAGCGGTCACTGAGTTCGTGCGGCGTAAACAAGCGCGGGAGTTCGGCCGGATGATCCGAGAAGGGATTTTCGACTACCCTGCTCCGGCGGCGGATTCGGCCGGGCTTGATCCTGCCAATCCAGTTCCACCCCTCTACCAGGACTGAGCCCATGGTGCAGGTGGATTCATCTGCTTGGATCGAGAGCCTCCGCCGCGATCGCGACATGAGGGTGAAACTCGCCGTCGAGGGTCTGCTCGAAGCCTATGAAGCCCAGTGGTGCTCACCGGTCCGGCTGGAAGTCCTCGGCGGGGCGCGCCTCGAGGAACGCGCGCTTCTGGGGAAATGCTTTTCGGTCATCCCGTACCGCACTTGCCGGGAGGACGAATGGGATCGCGCCATCGCGCTCGATTGGCGGCTCCGCACCAAAGGCCTGACCGTCCCCTTGCTTGACGTAATCATCGCTGCCATCGCGATCCACGACGGACTCCGACTCTACGCCATCGACGCGCATTTTCAGGAAATCGCCAAACACACCAGCCTCCTGCTCTATCGGCCGGGCTATGGTGGGAGTTTCAGTGAAGTGGATGACGGGTGAGCCGAGGGTGGAGGTGGATTTCAGCCCCGACTGCGGTTCCGGTGCATCCACTAGCATTTCCCCTGTTGTTGCTTGACCCGCCTCCGCCATCTCTCCAAGTTGCCGCCCCGCCGCGCGCCATGTTGGCTGCGGTGTGACCTAATCGAACCAACCTACCGAGCAGCCATGGCCGCGAAGATCTATACCACCAAGGACGCCCCGATCGCTCCTCTCAAGAAGAAAACCCTCGCCGTGATCGGCTTTGGCTCACAAGGCCATGCCCACGCGCTGAACCTCAAGGACAGTGGCCTCAAGGTCATCATCGGCCTCTATGCGAAGTCGAAATCCCGCGAGGTGGCCAAGAAACTCGGCTTCGAAGTTTATGACACGGCCGAAGCGGTGAAAATGGCGGACGTCATTTTCGTTGCCACACCGGACACCGTCATTCCCGCAGTTTATAACAAGGACATCGCGCCGAACCTCACCAAGGGCAAAACCCTCCTCTTCTCCCACGGCTTCGCCGTTCACTTCAAGACCATCGTCCCACCGAAGGATATCGATGTGATCCTTGTCGCTCCAAAAGGCCCCGGCCACACCGTGCGTTCGCAGTTCGTCGCCGGTAAAGGCGTTCCCGGCCTCATTGCCGTCCATCAGGACATTTCCGGCAAGGCCAAGCAAACCGCGCTCGCCTGGGCCGGTGGCATCGGCTGCGCCCGCGCCGGGGTGTTCGAAACGAACTTCCGCGAAGAAACCGTCACCGATCTCTTCGGTGAGCAAGTCGTCCTCTGCGGCGGTGCCACCGCTCTCGTGAAGGCTGGATTCGAAGTGCTTGTCGAAGCCGGATTCCAACCGGAAATGGCCTATTTCGAGTGCCTCCACGAGCTCAAGCTCATCGTCGATCTCATGAACGAGCAAGGCATCGCCGGCATGCGTTTCTCGATCTCCGAAACCGCCGAGTGGGGCGACGTTTCCGTCGGGCCGAAGATCATCGACGCCTCCGTCAAGAAGCGCATGGTCAAGCAGCTCAAGGAAATCGAATCCGGCAAATTCGCCAAGGAATGGATCGCCGAATACGAAGGCGGCTACAAGGTTTTCAACAAGCTCCGCAAGGAAAGCGCCAATCACCAGATCGAAAAGGTCGGTGAAAAGCTCCGTTCTACGATGAGCTGGATCAAGCAGTCCAAGATCAAAAAGGGCGCCAGCCAAGCCAGCCTGATCTCTTCGTCGAACTGAGGTTCGATTTCAAAATTCACCACGCCCGTTTCCCGCAAGGGAGACGGGCGTTTTTGTGGAGTCTTGAGTCGGCTTCGGCAGTCCGCAGAAGTCATTTCTTGAAGGCATCCACGGGCAACCCAAAGAGCCGGATCACGGCTTTCTGGTAACGCCTTCCGCTTTGCGCGAGGTTCTAAAGCCCCGGTCCGAATCTCTCCGAACGTTCCTATCCAATTTGGCCGCCTTCTATCCGACAAGTCCATTTGACAGATTCCTACTTCATTCGTTCCGGGGTGGACGGCAGGGAAATTTTCTACCAGCATTCACCCGCACCTATGCCACCTAACTTTTCCTCCACCGCCAATGAAATCTGGGCCGTCGCCGACCTTCTCCGGGGCGACTTCAAGCAGTCCCAATACGGCCGTGTGATCCTGCCCTTCGCCTTGCTCCGCCGTCTGGAGTGCGTTCTAGCCCCCAGCAAGGCCGCTGTGCTGGCGAAGGTGCCCGCCGTGGCCGCGATGCCGCTGGAGGCTCAAGAAAAGCTCCTCCTGCGCGAGTCCAAGCAGCATTTCTACAACACCTCGCGGATGGATCTCTCTTCCCTTGGATCCAGCGACACGGCGGCGAACCTTGAAAAATACGTCCAATCGTTCTCTGCCGATGCCCGCGAGATATTCGAGCATTTCAAGTTCACCGAGTTCGTCCGCCTGCTCGACGATGCGAACCTGCTTTATCTCGTCGTCCAGCGTTTCGCTGCGTGGGATCTTTCGCCGAAAGCCATCGACAACCATCACATGGGGCTCGCCTTCGAGGAGTTGATCCGGAAATTCGCGGAATCCTCCAACGAAACCGCCGGGGAGCATTTTACGCCCCGCGACATCGTGCGGCTCACCACCGCGCTGGCCTTCATCGAGGACGATGCGCTACTCACCCTGGCGGGCATCGTCCGCTCGATCTACGACCCCACCGGCGGCACCGGCGGGATGATTTCCAGCGGCATGGAGTACGTGCACGAACTGAACCCCTTGGCCCGCCTCGCGCCCTTCGGACAGGAGTTGAATCCGGAATCCTACGCCATCTGCAAGGCGGACATGCTCATCAAGGGGCTGGACGTTTCCAAGATCCGCCTCGGCAACACTCTCTCCGACGACCAGCTCGCAGGCATGTTCTTCGACTACATGCTCAGCAATCCGCCCTTCGGCGTGGACTGGAAGAAGATCCAGAAAATCATCAACGACGAGTATGCGCAGAAAGGCTACAACGGGCGCTTCGGTCCCGGCCTGCCGCGCGTTTCGGACGGCTCGCTGCTGTTCCTGCTCCACCTCGTTTCCAAGATGCGGCCGCTTCAGAAGAGCAAAGACGGCACCTTGGAGGGAGGTTCGCGCATCGGCATCATCCTCAATGGCTCGCCGCTCTTCACCGGCGGCGCGGGTTCCGGCGAATCGGAAATCCGGCGCTACCTGTTGGAAAACGACCTCGTCGAGGCCATCGTCGCGCTGCCCACGGACATGTTCTACAACACCGGCATCGCCACCTACATCTGGATCCTGAGCAACAATAAGCCCGCCCACCGCAAGGGCACCGTCCAGCTCATCCAAGCCGCCGATTGCAGCGAGAAGATGCGGAAAAGCCTCGGCTCCAAGCGCAAGCAGTTCTCCGAGGAGCACATCACCGCCATCACCCGCCTCTTTGCGGATGCCAAGCCGAACGAACCCGGCACCGGCGATCTCCCGCTGCGC
>JBBQDJ010000444.1:0-3561 GCA_038319595.1 Verrucomicrobiales bacterium | reverse complement strand
AGGCGGCGAGCTTCCCGGCTCGAAAGTCTATCCGTGGATCGCGAAAGTCCGTTACTCGACTCCCGGAGTGGGCCTTGTCTCCCCTCCCCCACACCACGACATTTATTCGATCGAGGACCTATCAGAACTTATCCACGACCTGAAAAACTCGAACCCACGCGCCCGCATCAACGTGAAGTTGGTGGCGGAAGTCGGCGTCGGAACAATCGCCGCCGGTGTTGCGAAGGCCCACGCCGATGTCATCCTGATCGCCGGCCATGACGGCGGCACGGGCGCATCGCCATCCTCGTCGATCTTTAACGCCGGAGCCCCATGGGAGCTTGGCTTGGCGGAAACTAACCAAATCCTCCTTCTCAACGATCTGCGCAGCCGCGTGGTGCTGGAAACGGATGGCCAGCTCAAGACCGGCCGCGATGTTGCCATCGCCACCCTGCTAGGTGCCGAGGAATACGGATTCGCCACCGCGCCGCTCGTCACCGTCGGCTGCTTGATGATGCGTGTCTGCCAGAAAAACACCTGCCCGGTCGGCATCGCTACCCAAGATCCGGAACTTCGCAAGAACTTCGAAGGAAAGCCGGAGCATGTCGTGAATTTCATGACCTTCATCGCCATGGAACTCCGCGAAATTATGGCAGAGCTTGGTTTCCGCACGATCAACGAGATGGTCGGTAAGGTCGAATGCCTCGACACCAACGAGGCCACCGCGCACTGGAAAGCCAAGGGCGTCGATCTAACCAGCATTTTCCACAAGCCGGATGTCGGCGACAGCGTGGGTGCTTACAACACGATCCAACAGGACCATGGTCTCAAGGCGGCGCTCGACAACACGCACCTGCTCACCCTTTGCAAGCCCGCCATCGAGCGCGGCGAGAAGGTCAAGGCCGAGCTGCCGATCATCAACGTCAACCGTGTGGTCGGCACCATCACCGGCAGTGAGATTTCCCGCAAATACGGCAGCAAGGGACTGCCTGAGGATACCATCGACCTCAAGTTCATCGGCAGCGCGGGCCAATCGCTCGCGGCGTTCACGCCCCCGGGCATGACCTTCCGTCTCGAAGGCGATGCGAACGATTACGTCGGTAAAGGACTGTCCGGTGCGAAGATTATTATCTATCCACCGAAGAACGCGCGTTTCAAGCCAGAGGAAAACATCATCATCGGCAACGTCGCCCTCTACGGGGCGACCAGCGGAGAAGCCTATTTCAATGGCATCGCTGGCGAACGATTCTGCGTCCGCAATTCCGGCGCATCTGCGGTCGTCGAAGGAGTGGGTGACCATGGCTGTGAATACATGACCGGCGGCCAAGTGATCGTGCTCGGAGAAACGGGTAGAAACTTCGCGGCGGGCATGTCCGGTGGTGTTGCCTATGTTTATGACATCGATGGCCTCTTCGAAAAACGTCTCAACCACGAGATGGTCAATCTCTATCGCCTCATCGAGTGCAGCGACAAAGACATTGCATTGGTGAAATCCACCGTCGAGAAGCACGTCGAATACACCGACTCGCCGCGCGGCAAATTCCTGTTGGAAAACTGGGATGCCGAGCTGCCGAAGTTCTTCAAAGTCCTTCCCCGCGATTACGAGCGCATGCTCGAAGCCTTCAAACGGGTCGAGGAACAAGGTCTCACCGGCGATGAAGCCGCGATGGCCGCCTTCGAAGAAAACCTCAAGGACCTCGCCCGCGTCGGCGGAAACTAATCGTCTTCATTTCAAATCTCAAATTTCAGATCTCAAATCGACATGGGCAAACCAACAGGATTCATGGAAGTGGAGCGGGTCACCGATTCCGAAACCGCACCACTCGAGCGCGTCAAGAATTGGCGCGAGTTCAAAGTTCACTCCGATGAAAAACAACAACGTGCTCAGGGCTCGCGCTGCATGGACTGCGGCACGCCGTTCTGCCACACCGGCCACATGGTTTCCGGCATGGCCAGCGGCTGCCCGGTCAACAACTTGATCCCCGAGTGGAACGATCTGATCTTCCGTGGACGTTGGAAAGAGGCCCTGCAACGCCTTCACAAGACGAACAACTTCCCGGAGTTTACCGGCCGTGTCTGCCCGGCTCCCTGTGAGGGTTCCAGTGTGCTCAGCGTGATCGAACCCGCCGTCACCATCAAAAACAACGAGTGCGCCATTATTGACCGAGGTTGGGAGGAAGGCTGGGTTGTTGCTAGAATCCCTTCGAAACGCACCGGTAAGAAGATCGCCATTGTCGGATCCGGTCCTGCCGGTCTCGCCTGCGCCGATCAGCTCAATCAAGCTGGCCACAACGTCACAGTCTTCGAACGCGAGGACCGCATCGGCGGTCTGCTCATGTATGGCATCCCTAACATGAAGCTCGACAAGGAACTCGTCGTCCAACGCCGCGTCAACCTGATGGCGGAAGAAGGCATCATTTTCAAAACCAGCATCTTCATCGGCAAGGACAGTGAGTGGACCGCCGAGCGCTTGCGCAAGGATTTCGACTCCGTCGTCCTCTGCTGCGGTGCCACCGCCGGGCGGGATCTCCCTATCGAAAATCGCGACGCCACCGGCGTTTACATGGCGATGGAGTTTCTCACCAAGAACACCCGCTATCAGCTCGATCACCAGTTCGACGGCACCAACCCATCACTCAACGCCACCGGCAAAGATGTGGTTGTTATCGGCGGCGGCGACACCGGCACCGACTGCGTGGGCACCAGCCTGCGCCATGGCTGCAAGAGCGTGATCCAGTTGGAAATCATGCCGCAGCCGCCGGAAAAGCGCGCGGCGAATAATCCATGGCCGGAATGGCCGAAGATTTACAAAATGGACTATGGGCAGGAAGAAGCCGCAGCCATCCAAGGCCGCGATCCACGTCACTACCTCGTCCAGACCAAGCGTTTCATCAAGGACGCAGCTGGCACTCTCACCGGTCTTGAAATCGTCGAGATCGAATGGGCGAAAGACGATCAAGGGCGCTTCGTTCCTAAGGATGTCGAAGGCACACTCCGCGTCATCCCCTGCCAACTCGCGCTGTTAGCGATGGGTTTCACCGGACCGGAAACCGAAGTCATCACAAAATTCGCCCTCGATACCGACGCCCGCTCGAACATCAAGGCCGAGCACGGCACCTTCACAACGAACATTCCCGGGGTCTTTGCCGCCGGCGACGTCCGCCGTGGTCAGTCGCTCGTCGTCTGGGCGATCAACGAGGGCCGCGGGGCCGCGCGCGAGTGTGATCGTTTCCTGATGGGTGCCACGAACCTGCCTTGACGGGTCGCCTGAGAGTAGCCGCAATTCTCTAACATCGGGTGGTCTTGTCCAATCAATCACCCACTACCCGAATGTTAGAAAAAATCGTCATCGTCTCCGCGCTTTCAGGCGGACTCGTGTCCGCTCGGCCATTCCTTCTGGGCTGGAATGAGTCCTTCGCGCTCGCGAGTCATTCGTCCGGCCAGGGATTCGACCGGACACCCGGCGATCTCGAAGTATCCGACTATTGGATCCGCGCGCTCTGTCCCGAACCGGTCTTCGAATCCGGTTCCTTTTCGATTCAACCGGCGGTCGACTACAGGGCCACAATTTTACGATTCAAC
>JBBQDJ010000443.1:0-3568 GCA_038319595.1 Verrucomicrobiales bacterium | reverse complement strand
ATCAGGTGACGCCGCCGGTCGAGGCGACGGGACTTCGGATTTCCGCCACCCGGCTGAATCCGGATTCAGATGAGGTGGGAACCTTCGTCCAAGCGTGGGCCGAGGCGTTGGTGTTCGAGGGGGAGCGGAATGTTGCGCTCGGTGGCGAGGTGCGCAGTTACGGGGGGGGCAGTCCCTCTGCCCCGTGGCATTGGAACGCGCCGTTTCTGGTCGATGGCCAGACGCCGCTCGGACTCCCGGAAATTCCCGAGGCGGAGCATGGGAATATCGGCTGGATTTCCGAAGGCCGACCGCTGGCGACCGAGGTGGCCACGCTGAATGTGGATCTCGGCGCGGTGGCCGCCATCGATGCCATTCGGTTGATTCCTGCTAGAAAGCCGACGTCAGATCTGCCGAGCGGCTTTGGGTTTCCGCGCAAGCTCGCGATCTCAGTTTCCGAAACGGGTGAGGCTGAAGACCCGTCCAAGTGGAAGGTGATTTTCGAAAAAGACCTGCTCAATCCAGGACACAGTCCGGTGGTTTTGAATATCGGCGAGGCTCGCGCCCGTTATGTTAGGGTTAGAGCGACCGAACTGTGGAAAGCGTTTGATGATTATCCGGCGTATTTCGCCTTGAGCGAGGTGGAGATTCTATCAGGGGATCGCAATCTGGCGCTCGGCAAGTCCGTGAGCTCTTCGGACGGGATGCAAAACCTCATCGCCCCCGGAGGACGTTTTTGGAGTTCGGTCTCGCTGAGTGATGGATATGGCCCGGATGGCCGCCTGATCTCCACACGCGAGTGGTTGAGCCGGCTCAACGAGCGCTACCGGTTAGAAACCCTGCGGCACGACCTGCGTGCTGAGGCCGTACGGTTGGTCGACGGATGGCGCCGCGCCGGGCAGATCGGCCTCGCAGTGGTGGTGTTGTCGGGTGCGTTCCTGATCGTCGCACTGCCGATCCGCTACAAGCTGCATGCGAACCGCGAGTTGGTGAAAGTCCGCGAGCGGATCGCCGGGGATCTGCACGATGAAGTGGGAAGCAATCTCGGCAGCATCCAGATGATCGCCGATCTGGCGGAAGGACGGTCGGGACCGTCTAACGAGCTGAAGCGGATCCAGCGGATCGCGGCAGAGACTGTTAGCGCGGTGCGTGACATCGTCTGGCTGCTGCGGCCTTCGGGTGAGAACCGCATCGGCACCGTCGAGCACCTGCGGGAAACGGCCTCCATCATGGTGGAGACGCTGAACTGGAAATTTTCCGCCAATGAAGGGGCTTGGCTGGTGGAGCTCCCCGAAGATTCGAATCGCGACTTGTTCCTCTATTTCCGCGAGGCCCTGCACAATATCATGCGTCACGCCAAGGCGGTGAAAGTGGAAATCCGTGCGGAAAGAAACGAGGGGCAATTTCGCTTGGTCATCGCGGACGACGGTGTCGGCATTGATCCGGAGCGATTGCAGCGTCCTGCCACCCTGCGGGCCCTGCGCCAGCGGACGCAAGCCCTCGGTGGCGAGTTAAAAGTCGACAGTCGTCCGGGCGAAGGAACCCGGCTGGAACTCTCCGTGCCTTTGGACCGCAAGCGCGAGCGCGCCACCAAAGCTCCTGATCCCGCCCAATCCGGTGGGTAAATCTTAAACCTTCGCTTTCCGAACGTCTTCCGATGCATTAAATTTTTGCCTCATGCCACTTCCTCCCGCTGCGAAAGAAAATCCCATTCGACTGGTGCTGATCGAAGACCACGCCGATTTCCGTGAATCCGTCTCCATGGTCCTGGAAGAACGTGGCGGCTACCAATGCGTCGGCGGGTTTTCCACCATGGAAGATGCCTTGGAGGCCTTTCGCGGTGGCTTGGTGGCGGACCTCGTGCTGTCCGATCTCGGCTTGCCCGGCATGAGTGGCATCGCCGGGATCCGGAAAATCCGTGAGTTGCTTCCTGAATCCCGTGTGTTGGTGCTGACCGCCTTCACCGACAAGGCGAAGGTTTTCGCTGCGCTCGAAGCAGGTGCCCACGGTTATCTCGTCAAGGCCGGCAGCGCGACCCGGCTCATGGAAACTCTTGAGGAGGTGCTGGCGGGCGGCACCCCGCTGGACCCGAAAATCGCCGGGATGATCCTGCAAACCTTCCGCCAGCTCAGTCCGATTCCCGACGCGGACTCGCTTTCCGCCCGGGAATGCGAGGTGCTCCAGCTTTCGGCAAAAGGCCTGAACCGCCAGGAAATCGCCGACGAACTCAAAATCAGCCAGCACTCGGCCACGGAATACATCAAACGCAGCTTCGACAAACTCCACGTGCGGAGCCTCCCAGCGGCCGTCAGCGAGGCGATCCGCCGAGGATTCCTGGATCTGTCGTGACTTTCCGACGCCCCTCGGGTCTCCGGAATCGTGTCCCATAATTTAGTGACATGACAGAATCCGGATTCCTATGGCACCTTTACCACGTCGAGGGGATGGGGATCCCCGTTTTCAGTAGAATACATGACAAGAATTTGGGGTCGCACGAGAGTGCGGCCCCTTTTTTGTGCCCGGATGCGGGGCGGGAGTTCTGGACTTAGTTTCCGGCAGGTTCGCCGCCGATGACGAACTTGGTGGCGAGGTCGCGCAGGCTCGCTTTCGTATCGTCGGCACCTTCTATCAGGAGGTTGACGGTGAGTGGCTGGGTCTGCTGGCGCTGGTATTCATCCAGCGTTTTCCGCAGCGCGACGATGGCGAGATTGAGAATCTGGCGGGTGGTTAGATCGACATCGGCCGGGATCTTGAGCTCAGCGATATTGAGGCGGACCGTTAGAGCGTTGTTGATCATTTCCCCGCTGATGCCGATGTTGCAAAGCACGAGCAGGTTCGCCTCCTGGACTTTGTAGTTCGGGTTGTTCGTCGGGATGAGGTGCGGATTGCGGATGGCGTCTACCAGCACTTCGGGAAAGCCGCCGGTCAATGCCATCGGCCGTGACATCACGGAAGCACGCAACGCTTCGCCCACGTCGCTGATGACTTCATCGCCGTCGGTGCCGTGCAGGCTGATGGGTTCGTAGACAGGCACGACCATGATGGTGGTGGACCAGCCGGCAGTTCCCAACAGGCCGCCGACGATGAGCGAGGCAATGCAAGTTTTCATGGCGGTATCGTGTCATCGGCGAGCGGGAATGCGAGATGAAAGCCACCTTCGGGAGGCGGAGGGGATTTCCCGCTGCCGCAGCGCTTGCAAAGCAGTGGAATCTGGGCTTGTGATGACGCATGGACTATTTGGCGCGTGCCCGCTCCGTGATCGAAACCGAAATTGAAGGACTGAGCCGCATGGCGATGCGTCTCGACAAGTCACTCATTGTCGCGGTGAAAATCCTTCAGGGGACCTTGGAAGGTCGCGGGAAAATCGTCGTCATCGGCGTTGGGAAATCCGGCAACATCGGCCACAAGATCGCCGCGACGCTGAACTCCACCGGTGCCACTGCCGTCGTGATGGATTCACAAAACGCGCTTCACGGCGATCTCGGTCTGCTGTCCGACGGTGATGCCGTGCTCGCCCTTTCCTACTCCGGGGAAACCCGGGAACTGCTGGACCTTCTGCCGTTCATTAAACGCTTCGACGTGAAGATCA
>JBBQDJ010000442.1:0-3584 GCA_038319595.1 Verrucomicrobiales bacterium | reverse complement strand
ACCAACCATGGTTCGCTTTCGGACCGCATCATGAACCGCTATGGCGACACGCCGCTCGGCATGTGTGAGAGCGCGCTGGAATTCGCCCGGCTCGCGCGGGAAAATGACTACCACAATTTCGTTTTCTCGATGAAAGCCTCGAACCCGAAGGTGATGATCGAGGCCTACCGATTGTTAGTCGCGCGTCTCGACGCCGAAGGGCCAGACTGGAACTATCCGATCCACCTTGGCGTGACCGAAGCCGGCGACGGCGAGGACGGCCGGATCAAAAGCGCCATCGGCATCGGCTCGTTGTTAGCCGATGGCATTGGGGATACCATCCGGGTTTCGCTCACGGAAGATTCGGTTTATGAAATCCCCGTCGCCCAAGCGCTCGCCGCGCCCTTCAACGCGCGCAGCGAAATTAAAAGTGGTTGCTGCGTCTCGCAGCAATGCCGTTCCATCACGAACGACGCCAACACCACCCGCATCGATTGGGACCAGGTTGAAAAAACCAAAGCCACCTTCCTCCCGCACTGGACGCAGGATGCCGCGACTTATTCCGTAACTTTTCGACTCGCGGACTCTCTGCCAAGAGAAGTTATGGACCGTTACTGCAGGAAACGCGAAGCTCTACAAGAACAACTCCCAATCGCTCCATCCCAAGAACCCGCGATCCGCAAGCTTCTTGCGAATCTCCAAACCACTGAAATCGAACCCGAACTGGATCGCGCCTACGGGATCTGTTTATTTAAAAACGAGGTTCACGCCAAACTCGTTGCTGATGCGATGGCGCATTTCAACGGCAAGCGTTACGATCTTCTCGCATGGTGCGTCATGCCAAATCATGTCCACGCGGTGCTCAAGTTGTCGCCGGGTGAGCAATTGGATAAGGTGCTTCATTCGTGGAAAAGCTTCACCGCCCATGAAATCAACAAGCTGTCCGGTGAAGTCGGAAATGTATGGCAGAAGGAAAGTTATGATCATCTGGTGAGGGATGGTGAAGATTTAAGAAATCAGGTGGCTTATGTGCTAGATAATCCGCGGATGGCAGGGTTGATCGATTGGAAATGGGTTGGGTGTGCCTATCCAGAGCTTTTGGAGAGCAGGGAATTGCTGCGAGACGCAGCAACCACGTTTGTCCCCTCCTACGACCCATTTTCTTACGAGCGGCGTGCCAGTTCTGTTCTAACCATCATGGGCCACGAACTCGGCGGCGAGAAGACGGTCCGCGTTTTCACCACCCAGGAGCGTTGGAACGCCATCGCCCACAAGATCGCTGGCATGGGCGATTTCAAGCCGGAGATCATTCTGGAAAAATCCGGCGTCGTGGAAATCGATCCGCGTGACGAGGGGGCGATTTCCGCCATCAATCGCGAAACTGAATCCAGGCTGGTATCGGTTAGCGACGGCCTTGATCTTGAAGTCATCCACGCCTTCCGCCAACTCGCCTTCCGTGTCGATCCACGGCATCCGATCCTACTCAAGGACACGCTTCACCCTCCGGTTGGTGAGACGGATTTCATCCAGGCGCTGCTTCCTGCTGCGCAGAACATCGGCTCGCTGCTGTGCGACGGCATCGGTGATGCGATCCTGGTTCGTGGTGAAACGGCGCCAGGACAGTCGCTGCGGCTCGCTTACAACATCCTGCAAGCCGCCGGCACCCGCATTTTCAAGACGGACTACGTCGCCTGCCCGAGTTGTGGTCGCACCTTGTTCAATCTCCAGCACACGACTCAGAAAATCCGCGCCGCCACCGGCCATCTCAAGGGCGTTAGAATCGCCGTCATGGGCTGCATCGTCAACGGCCCGGGCGAGATGGCGGATGCCGATTTCGGTTACGTCGGCGGCGCACCTAACAAAATCAACTTGTATGTCGGCAAGACCGCTGTGAAGTTCAACATCCCAGAAGCCGAGGCCGTCGAGCGCCTCACCGACCTGATCCGCGAACACGGAAAGTGGGTGGACGCGCCCGAACCGGCCACTGTCGAAGTCTAACCACCATGGCTGATCCCAAGACCCTGACCCGCACCCGCGAGGCAACCGAGCTGGATGTCCCGTGGAACGTGATCGTCCATGACGATCCGGTGAACCTCGTCAAATACGTCATCTATGTGCTGATGAAAATTTTCGGTTATAGCGAAAAGAAGTCCACCGTGATGACCCTGCAGGTCCACCGCCAAGGCCGTTCGATCGTCTGGTCGGGTGAGCGGGAGAAAGCGGAGTTTTACGTCCAGCAGCTCCAGTCCCACCAGTTGAAATCCACGATGGAAAAAGCGCAATGACCGTGATGCCAACATTGGAGGGCGGTCTTCGGATCGATGCGGAGGATGCGAGCGATTGGGAGCTTCTGCGTTCGATCGTCGTTGATGCGAACTGCTGCAAGATCGACCTCGCAAGCCGCCTCGGCGGGTTGATGAATGAAGACATCGTCGGCGAGGACTGGGAGGAGCTTATCGTTCCCGACCTGCGCGAAGGATTTCAGGACGAGCTCGCGGAAATCGGAGCACTCATCGAATCCGCGATCTTCAATGCCGCCAGCGGTCCGGGACCCATCTGGATCACTCCCGACGATGCCTTCCCCTGGTACAGTTCGCTCAATCAGGCCCGGCTGGCGCTGGAGGAAACCTATCATTTCGGCCCAGAGGAAGAGGCGGATCCCATGAAAATGGCACCGGTCCAACGTGCGGCGTTCATCCGCTCCGGTTTCTATTCCGACATCCAGTCGCTGCTGCTGCGGCATGTGATGAAATGATTCATCGGGGCAGAGCGATTTAACTTTGCGCCACAAAGTTTTATGGTAAAACGTGCGGATGAACTCACGAGTGTTGCATTTTGGCGTTGGAATTTTCTTGGTGGTCGCATTCGCAATCGGCCTTGGGAAAACAACAGAGCACCAGAAAACGACCGGTGTCGCGGCGGTGACCTTGGAACAATGCGGCGAGAAATTACAAGCACTGGGAATCACCCTCCGCGAACGTGGACGGTGTTGTTTGGTTTTGATCGACTCATTTTTCCAAGCTCGAGGAACTGTGGTTGTGGGAGGATTGGTCGTTCGGCCAGGACCTGTCGTTCTGTCACGAGGAATGACACTATTTCAAGCTGTCCAAAGTGCTGGAGGAGTCACCCCATTCGGTTCGCTCCGACGGGTGAAGTTGATTCGAAACGGATCCATCAAAACATACGACGTGACCAAAGTGAAGTTCATGGGAGTGACTCTTGAAGCCAACGACACAATCGAAGTTCCACAGAAAGAAATTTGGGGCAGTTGATTTCGATTCTGTGGCAGGCAGGTCATGCGAGCGGAGGTCGGCCGCCAAGCGTTAGATGATGCGGTGCCTCTTTTTCTTGCAGGGGTGAAATGAAGAGAATGGACGAGACGTCCATCGCCCTTATTTTATGGCGATTCCCGGCGGCGTTCCGTAGCCCATGAAGACTGCCTTGCCGCCTTCGCGTGGGAGGCGGAAATCATAGACGCCATAGCCATTCGCCTTGGTGCCGCGGTAAGACCGGCCATCGGTGGCGTTGATCATCACCGCGTTGCCGTCCTTTTTCTCATGGCCGAGAAACAGGGCGACGTGGGTAATGTTGATCTTTCGATCATC
>JBBQDJ010000441.1:0-3590 GCA_038319595.1 Verrucomicrobiales bacterium | reverse complement strand
CTGCGCGTCTGGAAACGGCCGAAAGTGGTGCATGAGCAGACGGTGCCCGACGATGCGGAGATTGAACCGGAAGCTCCGGCGAAGTGTCCGTTTCATTGAGTGGTTGCTGCGTCTCGCAGCAATGGAAAATGACAGGAAATATCATTGCGGCGAGACGCCGCAACCACCCTCACAGAATCTCCGTCTTCTGCGGCCCCGTGACCCGATAACGGATCCCAGCCCAGACGATTTCACGGCCGCAAGCAGAGCTGAGGATGATGAGCAAGTGGAGGAAGTTGATCACTGGATCGAGCCACCAGCTTCCTCTAACCGACTCATCGAGTGTGTCTGCTTCGCCATGACGAAACCGATCTGCCAGATAACCCCGCCGGACCTTCGTGCGGGCAACGTTGAGAAGGATCGCGACGGCGAATGGTATGAACATCAGTAGATTCCCCTGAACCAGACGAACGCCATTCATTAGAAAGCTCGCCAGATAGAGCACAGGGACCATCAACGCCATCCACCACAGCGATGGGTGGCCGACACGGAGCTGGAAATACTGGCGACGCCCGAATTCAAAAAACGACACCCAATTGAAATCCACCGGCGATGGTGCGGCCACCGATCTCACATACTTCATCCGCTTTCCAGCATCCCGTGCGATCGCGCTGAGCCTCACGTCGTCATTGATGCTGCCTACGAAATTTTCCGGCACTTTCAGTTCATCAAACACCTCGCGGGTCATCGCCATCGATCCACCCCACAGGCACATCCGCCAGGCGGGGCCGATCAGTGGTTCGATGGCGGTGCCCATCAGTGCGATGATCCGGTTAGGGAGTGATTGGTTTGCGGGGATCATCCAGCGGTAGCCGGTAGTTAGATCGGCTTGGCCGAGATTGAGCGGCAGCGCGAGACAGGTGAGCCAGTTTTTAAATCCGTAGAGATCACCGTCGGCAAAGGCGATGATTTCATCCGACTTGTCGAGCACCTCGAACGCGGCGAGCTGGTTGTGAACCTTCTGCCCGGTGTGTTCCGCCATTCCGGCGACGATCAGGCGGCCTTGAGTGAAGGTGGAGCTTGCGAGGCGACTTCGGATCGCGGCGTGGACCGGATCGGCCTCCGACTCAGTGGTGAAAATGACATGATAGTTTGGATAGTCCTGACCGAGAACGAAATCCATGAAGCGGTCGAAGTTTTCCGAAACGCCCTTCACCGCGATGACGAGGGCGACACGTTTCGTTTCCTTCACCGTCACGCCGCTGTCGATCCAGCGCTGATGGGCGTTGAAAAGGCGCCGCGCCTTTCGCGTCTTGATCAGACCGGACGCGGAATGGAGCACCCAATACCAGGTGAGCAGTTCGAGCGACGCTTGTCCGATGAAGTTCATCCGCAGCGGTTTCTGGCGACGTGACCGTATTTTGGCAAGTGACTTGTGCCCGGCGGCGGTTCCGGTTAACTCATCGCCATGGACTTCGAAACACTGAGCCTGTGGGCGGACGAGGAATTAAAGGCGTTGATGAAAGTCCTGCCGCAGGACATTCAAGAGGCAGCGAAAGCGGTGGCGGTTTCCCTCGAGGAAAAGCCCGGCCACGGCACCTACGATGAAGAACTGGAAGGCGATGAACTCGGGTTGTTCGAAGGACCATCGGCGATGGACGAGGCCGGCCCAGAAGAACTCCCGCGCATCCGCCTTTTTCTAACCAACCTGTGGCAATGGGTCGGCGAGGAGGAGCATGATTTCCGCGACGAGGTCGGCACCACCTTCCTCCACGAGCTCGGCCACTACCTCGGCTGGGATGAAGAGGAAGTCGCGGAGCGCGGCTTGGAATAATCCGGCGGATTTCTACTTCCACGCCCACACAAATCAGGATAAACCACCAACGAACTTTAAATCATCAACCATGGACATTCTCGGATTCATCAAAGGCGAACTTCTCGAAATCATCGAATTCAACGACGACTCGCGCGACACACTCGCCTGGCGTTTTCCCGATGAGGACAAGGCGATCAAAAACGGCGCACAGCTCATCGTCCGCGAGAGTCAGGCCGCCCAGTTCGTCTATCTTGGCCAATACGGCGACTGCTTCGGTCCGGGAAAACACTCGCTGGTCACCGACAACATTCCAGTCCTCAACAGACTGAAAGGCTGGAAATACGGTTTTCAATCGCCGTTCAAAGCAGATGTCTATTTCGTCACGACCCGGCTTTTCACTGGCAACAAATGGGGCACCGCGAACCCGATCATGATGCGCGATGCGGACTTCGGCATCGTTCGGCTGCGGTCCTTCGGAACCTTTGACTTCAGGATCACCGACCCACCGGTTTTCCTCAAGGAAGTCGCCGGAACCGACCAACATTTCCGACTCGACGAATTCGCCGACACAATGCGGTCGCGGATTGTTAGTATCTTCAGCGACGCTCTCGCGTCCTGCGGCGTACCCGCCCTCGACGTGGCGGCCCGCTATACGGAACTCGGTGACGCACTCCTGCCGTTGATCAATCCGCAGGTCTCCGCGAAATATGGTATCGAGATCACCAGCTTCATTGTTGAGAACGTCTCCGTCCCACCGGAAGTCGAGGCCGCCATCGACAAGCGTTCGAGTATGGGAGCCATCGGAAATCTCAACGACTACGTGAAATTTCAAATGGCCGAGTCCATGACCAAGGGCGGAGCGGACGGCGGAGGATCGCCTGCGGCCGCAGCCGGCCAGATGGCGATGGGCTTCGGCATGGCGCAGGAAATGATGAAATCCATGCAGAACCAACCGCTGCCAGGAACCGCCGCCGCACCTGCCGCTGCGGGAATTCCAGAACTCCTCAGCCCAGCCGAAGCCGCACAAATCCTCGGCGTGAGCGAGGCCGACGTTATCGCGTCTATCGATGCCGGGGATTTGAAGGGCAAAAAAATCGGTGCCTCCTATCGGATCACCCGGGCGGCCCTCGACGCGTTCCTCGCTGAGTAACCATCGCCATGGCCGAAGTCAGCGCGCTGAGGAAACATCCCTGCCCGGAATGCGGCGGAGATGCGGAGTGGGATGCGGCTAAAAAGGCCCTCGCCTGCCCGTTTTGTGGAACCATCCTTCCTTGGAACGATGGAGAGGACGCCTTGGGTGCTGCCATCGTCGAGCACGATCTGGAAGCCGCCCTCATCGCCATCCCACCTGAGGACCGCGGACTCAGGGCTGAGAAAAAATCGGTCAAATGCGAGAGCTGCCTGGCAATCAGCATCTTTGATGCCGATCGCGCGGCGCAACGTTGTGATTTCTGTGGCTCACCCGCGATCGTCCCGACGGATAGCCTAACCGACGTGATCACGCCGGAAAGCCTGCTGCCCGCTGTGGTGGCCGCCACCCAAGTGCGCGACCAGCTCCGCACTTGGTATGGCAGCCGTTGGTGGGCACCTAACAAACTCAAACGGGCCGCGCTCACCGACACCCTACACGGCATTTATCTGCCCTACTGGACCTTCGACGCCCACGTCGATGCCCAGTGGACCGCCGAGTCGGGTTACCATTACTACGAGACGGAAACCTATCGGGACTCTAACGGGAAAACCCAAACCCGCCAGGTCCAAAGAACCCGCTGGGAAGACAGTGCCGGACAGCTCG
>JBBQDJ010000440.1:0-3602 GCA_038319595.1 Verrucomicrobiales bacterium | reverse complement strand
GCCGCGGGCCTTGAGCTGAGACTCGATGTGAATCTTCTGGGTGCGCGAGTTAGAAACCGCGGTGATGCGGGAATTCGGATAATGCGCCGCCATCCACAAAGTGAGCGAACCCCAGCCGCAGCCGAGTTCGAGGATGCGCTGGCCGTCCTCTAGTCCAGCACGTTCACAGGTGATTCCGAGCATCCTAGCTTCCGAGGTGTCGATGTCGGTCACGCCTTCATCCCAGTAGCCGGAGCTGTATTTCATGTGTTTGCCCAACACCCGTTCGAAGAAGCGGGTGGGAAGCTCGTAGTGCTGTTCATTGGCCTCGTCCGTCGCGATGGCGATGGGGCTGGCGCGGAGTTCGCGGACGTGCTGCATCACCTTCGCCTGCCGCTGTTCACAGTTGAGTTTTTCGAAAGGGGCGAGCGTTCCGGCAAGCCGGGAACGAATACCCATGCGGATCAACCCATCCGGGATGATATCTTTGGCGAGGAGGTCGTTGGTGTGGATCATGGTGCGGAAAAAATTATTTACCCATCGGCTTGGGCGGCCATGGGACAAAGGCGCTGGTTGTCTGCTGATAGAGCCGGTAGGCGTCGCCCTTGCGGCGGACGGCGGAGGCCTCGGTGGGCGGGATGCCGGTCACCTTAAGCAGCAGGAAAGTGATGATCGCGGGAGCGTGGAACGTGGTCCAACCCCAGTCGGATCCGCAGGCATAGGTGTAAAACCCAAGCCAGATGATGGATTCAAAAAAGTAGTTCGGATGGCGGGAGTAGCGCCATAGCCCATCACGGCAGATTTCATTCACCGCAGTTTTGCGAGATTTAAAGCGGCTCATCTGAGCATCTGCTAGAGCTTCGCCAAAAATCCCGATCAGCGTGATGGCCAGCCCCACCGACTCCCAAGCGCTCCATGACCGCTCGGTGTCCGCGGCGATCAGCAGAAACGGTAATGCCAGCACGGCCACCGAAAGCGCCTGGCCTTGGAAAAACCAGAAGAACGCACGTGCCACCCTGCCCTCCCAGACTTCACGAAGTTTTGTGTAGCGGGCATCCTCTTCCGGATGGGCTCGCCGGATGCGGCGCTCCAGATGCAGACCGAGCCGGAGACTCCACATCAAGAGCATACCTCCAGCCACCAGGATTTTCGCACTTCCGTCTCCGCACGCGGCCAGCCACAACACCCCCACCCCACCGATCCCCAAGGCCCAGACCGCATCGACGATCGAGTAATTGTCCCAGCGCCTGGCGAGAATCCAGGCGGCAGTGAAAATGAGGGAAATCACGCCCAGTCCCAAGCCACCCGCCAGCCAGGGATTCATGGCGATACCTCCTCGGGTTTCGACACCGCGATCCGCCTGACCATCGGGGTAGCCAGCCACTTGACCAGAACCACCGCTACCGGCGCGATCAGAAGCCAGGCAACCACTCCATGCCAGGCCGCCAATCCGAAATCACCCGCGAACTGAAGCGGGTCCGCCTTGAATTTTCCTAGCAGTTCGGGAATGGAAAAACTAATCAGCGGCGCTCCGGTAAGACGCTCGCCTAACCGGATGAAGACCAGAATCAGCGCGAGATGAAGCGGATACACCAACTCCTTGAAGACCTGCATCACCACATGGTTCAGGCGGAAAGCCCAGCCAGCCAGCAGACAAACCAGTGTCGGCGTGCCCATGATCGGAAAGACTCCGAGCACGGTGCCGAGGGCGATGGTCCATGAAATTCGCTCGACCGAAATCCCCTGGGTCAGTTGCGCCTTCACGGGGGCGACGATCCATCGCCGCCACCAAGGCTCACGCGGCTCCACCGCGATTTCTCCAGCACCCGCCATCATCCCCTCGCCTCCTCGAAGCGGTGATGCAGGACCGGGTTGTTAGGCCGGGTGTAAACCGCCTGCACCACCGAAATATTGCGGGTGGCGAAAGCGGCCTCGCAGTATTTCAGATAGTAATTCCAAGACCGGATAAACGGTTCGTCGAAGCCCAGTGCTTTGACTCCGGGCCGCGCGGCATTGAATCGGTCATACCACGAGGACAGAGTCAGGGCATAATCCGCACCGAGGTCTTCGAGGTCGTGCATGAACAAATCTCCGGTCTGTTGGAGAACGTCGTTGATCCGGCCGACACTGAGCAGCAACGAACCGGGGAAAATGTGTTTCTGGATCCAGTCCACGCCTTTTCTCAACCCCGCGTAACGACAGTCGGGCACGGTGATCATCTGCACGCCCAGCAATCCATCAGGGGCAAGCACCTCAGCGCATTTCGCGAAAAACGACTGGTGGTATTTGTCTCCCACCGCCTCTAACATTTCGATCGAGGCGATCTTGTCGAACTTGCCGGTGATGTGGCGATAATCCTGGATGCGGATCTCGACAAGGTCTTGCAACCCGGCATCAACGATCCGCTTCCGCGCATACGCCGCCTGCGCTTCCGAAATGGTGACTCCGGTGACACGACAGCCGTAATTGCTGGCGGCATGCGCGGCGAATCCCCCCCAACCGCAGCCGATCTCCAGCACTTGATCACCGGGCTTAAGCTTCAGCTTGCGGCAGAGCGCGTCGTATTTCCCGCGCTGTGCGTCCTCTAGGCTTTGGCCGGCGCTTTCGAATCTCGCGCTGGAGTAGGTCATGGACGGGTCCAGCCAAAGCTGATAGAAATCATTACCGAGATCATAATGCTCCGCGATGTTCCGGCGGCTCGTCTCCACGGTGTTCTCCCGGCGGAGATGGCGGAACCAATTGATGATTTGCAGCACATTCACACCGGGAAGATTGCCGGACTTTCTCGCAGCCCCTTGGATGGCATTCATGTTCCCAATGAACCATGCGATCACCGCCGCGATGTCGTCGGTATCCCACAATCCATCCGTGTAGGCCTCGCCCATGCCGATGTCGCCATAGAAGGCACAGCGCTTGAAAAACGTCTCATCGTCCCGCAGCACCACGCGAGCAGTGACCGGGGCGCCGGGCTGGCCGAAGTGCCGGACACGTCCGTCCGCATGTTCGAGACGCAGTCCGCCGGATGGCATTTTTTCCAACAGGCGGATGACCATTCGTTCGGCGAATCCACGGGTGGGAAGGACGGCGGCGGCGCTCGGGACCCGTTCGTTTTCGAGTTCGATGGTGGCGTTCATGGTAGATCCTTGTTCAGGCTTGGGTGAGGTCTCATCACGTCGAGTTGGGCTTCTAACCGCTCGGACTTGCGGAAAAACGGCACTTTTTGGATCCATAACAGCAGGGCGTGCCAGTGGATGAGTCCGATGATCTTCAGCGAAAGTAACGGGTATTTGAAAGCATACCAGACCAGACGCGCCGAGGTCAATTCGCGCCGTTCTCCGCGCACCGAACTCAGGAGCGTTTTCTCCGCCCCTTCATGGTTGTCGATGTTCACACACCAGGTTTCCGCAGGCAGACCGAGCTTGAAATCAAACTCGTCGCCTGGATCGGAGAATGGCGAGACATAGAAATCTTTGGCCATACGACGCTGCCACAAGCGGTCGGAGTCTAGGGATTCGATCGCATACAGCTTCATTTCCCGGAACGTATTGACCACTTCGGCGACGGCGGCGAGCGGCTCGCCAGTGTTTGATTCCAGATAGTAGAACGAAACCGGATTGAATCCA
>JBBQDJ010000439.1:0-3607 GCA_038319595.1 Verrucomicrobiales bacterium | reverse complement strand
AAATAGCCATTGGATCGGACCGGAGGCGGGGAAAAGGGGGGTGGCGGCCAGGAGGAGCGTCTTCATGAATTTCCTGAAATTATGCAGTCAAGGAGCGTTCTGCCAGTCTGGAATCCAGTTTGCTAAAGTTCCTTCACTCGCCCGTGAGCTCATTCCATGCTTTCAAACCCGTGACCGGCAGGTAGGTGGCAGCGGCGGTGTCCCATTCGGGGGTTCCGGCTTTGTGAAAGAGATCCCAGATCTGCTTCTTTGCGGCGGGATCGGAGATGGAGCCGGGGACGTTTCTCATGAGACCTAAGAGCAGTCCACCCTCGTGGGCGTGATCGACATGGCGGTGGTAGATAAAGGCATCAATGAGTGGGAGCTTATGACATTTTTCCCAAGCATAGGCGAAGGCGGCGGCTTGGAGGGTTTCTCCATCCGGGTCGGGTAGCATGTGAAAGCCTTGTTCGGAGAGGATGACCCGGCGCGGCTCGCCTTTGTATAGTAATTCAGGCTTGCGGAGATGGCGGCACAGCACTTCGAGGTTCTTGAAGGTGACCTTGTGGCTTGAGTCATCGCTGACCGCCGTATTGTCCGTCCAGGCGCGGGGATTTCGGAGATCCTCCGGATAGGGATGCCACGCGACATGCCAATCGAGGTCGCCGTTGAGCTTGGCGAAGGCATCGAGGTAATCGCGTCCGGCTGCCGCTTCTCCCGCGCTGATCCCCGACATGCCGCCACCCCAATGATGATCGAAGGAAATGTAGAGTCGCGCGTTCGCGGAGGCGGTGCGCACGGAGCCATGGATGATGCGAAAAGCCTGCGCATACTCCGCCACCGCCTCGTTGAGCGGCTTGCTGCCCATGTTTGACCAGATCCAGTGGGAGTTCACTTCGTTGCCGACGATCCAGCCCCACACCCGCCCGCACTCAGGACGCGCGCCGCTCCAGCGCGAAGCCATTTCCATGGTGACAGCCTTGAACCACGCACGGCCTTCGGGGGTCTTCGAATTAAATCCTCCAACAGAATATTGGTAATCCTTCCGCGCATCCGGGTGAATGACCAGGGCATCCACCGCCGCATTTTTCGAGGGGTAGGCGATGACGATGAGATAGACCAGCACGCCCTTGTCCGAGAGCGGCTTGATCTGGCTGTCGAGGAGCTTGAGGTAGGCTTCGTGAAAGCTGAACTCGTAGCCATCCACTGTGCGTTTCGGGTTTTCCGGGCGTTTCTCCAGATCCACCAAGCCGGTGATGTTGATGTTCACCCCCGCGTGGTGAATGCCGAGAGCGAGCGCGTCGTCGATCATCTGCACCTGTAAGCCCTTGATGGACGGAGGGTTTGGAAACGGAGTGGCGTCCGGTGCCGGAGACACGGCAGAGAGCGGGGAAAAAGGCAGGAGGAGGGCGATGGTAGATAGCAGGCTAAATTTCATTTATTCTTTTCCGATTTGGCGTGCAGTTGAGTGAGTCCGCCGAGTTTGTTGAAAGTTACGGGCGTGAATGCTAGGAATTTACTTTTGGGGTTGAGGCCGTTTAAGGAGCCGGGAGCCAGACCGGAGGCGAGGAAAAGGGGGTTGGCGAGGGCGAGGGCGAGGATGTTGGGTTTCGATTTCGCCTCGTCAGCAGCTTGGAGCGAGGCAAGTGGTGACAGTAGCAGGGCAATGGGCAGTGGGTATGTGAAGCGGATTTTCATGGCGTCGATTTCAAGAGTTACGCTGAGCGCATGGAGACTCATTTTGAACTCCGAGGGGCACCGTTGACGGTCACTCGTCCGGTCCGGTCAATCGCGACTGTGTCACCTGCCTTGACGGTTCCGAATTTCTTGCCGCTTACGGTAAGCTCGCCGTTCTTCTCGGAAAAACTCAATGAGGGGCTTGTAAACGAGTAGGAGTCATCCGAAGTGTCAGCCGAACTCCCATCTGGGGTTGCTTCAACCTCGTAATTGATCCCATGAACCGTCACTCTAAAGCTTGCGGGCTTGCAAGCTGAGAGGCAGAGAAGTAGGAACGTTGCGAATGCGAGTTTTAGTTTCATGATATTTTTTCAGTGTTGGAGAGACGGATCATGGGCTGCTGGAGATATTCACGGGGCCGAGCAATCCCGAGGGATACAGTGGCGTAAAAATGCTAGGAATTTGCTTTTGGGGTTGAGGCCGTTTAAGGAGTCGGGAGCCGGACCGGAGGCGGGGAAAAGGGGGTTACGGATCGATGCGGCGGCAATAGACGTAGTAAGTTCCGGCGATGACTTTTCCGGCTTTGTCGAGAAATGCGCCTTTTACATCGATGGCTTTGTCGGCTTGCAGTTTGAATTCGAACGAAATCTCCTTGGCTTCTTCCGGGAGAGGGAGGCTTTGGGTTTTCCCGTCCACCGTCAGGCGCACGCTGGCGACGGGGAGTTTCTTGAACTTCGTCTTCCTGTTGCCATAGATCAGGTCGGGCTTTGGGCCACTGGCGTCCCATGCGTCGGTGGCCTTTTTGATTTCTGGCACATCGGCGATGGGGGCATCGGCTTCGCGGGGCCAGCGGCGGACTTCGAAGCGATAGGTGCCGGGACGGGCGGCGCGGATACGCCAGTCGCCTACAAGGTTCGTCCCGGCGGCGACCAGGGCGTGGTTCCATGGTGGATTTGTCAGGTACCAATCGGCGGCGTGGAGGAATGTCTCCGGATCGCGTTTGTCGCCAACGATAAACACGGCGCGGTCACGGTCGCCGGGGGTGATTTTTTTCCAGTAGGATTCGAAGTCCGAGCGGATTTTTTCGGCGGCGTCCGGGTGCTCGGCGATGACATTGTTCTTCTGTCCGGGGTCTTGCTTGATGTCGTAAAGTTCCTTGTCATCGACCAAGCGCCAGCGCGAGGTCATACCCACTGCGCCGCTCCATTTTTTCGGTTCAAAAGTGCGTTGGCGCTCGACAAACACGGTGCGCTCGGGAACTTCCGAACTGGCATCTAACAACTGGTTGCTGAAACTCCGTCCATCGAGATCCACTTCGCGCGGGAGCTTAAGTCCGCAGAGTTCGACGAGTGTGGGCAGCACGTCGATGTGGGCGTTGAGCGCCGCGATGTCCTCGCCTTGACGGAGCTTTCCGGCGGGCCAATGGATGAAGAAGGGCACGCGGTGGCCGCCGTCGTAAACATCTCCCTTTTGTCCGCGCATACCAGCGTTGAAGGTTTTCACCCCGTTCGTGCCGCCGTTGTCGGTTAGGAAAATCAAGATGGTATCGCGATCCATTCCCTCGGCGGCGAGCACCTCGCGCAGCTTGCCGATCTGGGCGTCGATTTTTTCGATGGCGGCGAAGAAATAGGCGGTCTTCTCATCGACTTTTTTCTTGTAAGCATCAGCCCATTTGGGATCCGGCAGAGTGTGCGGGGTATGGGGCAGGTAGGTGCAGAGGTAGGCGAAAAATGGCTTTTGCGCTTTCTTGCTCTCGCGGGCGAAATCCATGGTGGATTTGAAGAAAATTTCCGGCGCCCAGCCGTCGATCTGCTCCCACTCGCCGTTGTGGAGGTAGTGGTCGTTGACGCGGTCGTTGAGGAAATAATCGTCGGTGGTTCCGGTGCCGCCGTCGCCCTGGCCCAGCCATTCGTCGAAGCCGCGATCCATTGGGCGGTAGGGGAAATTGCCA
>JBBQDJ010000438.1:0-3607 GCA_038319595.1 Verrucomicrobiales bacterium | reverse complement strand
ACACCACCCAAAATCGCAATGGGATTTTCGGAACCTATCCACCCGAAATCAGCAAGACTTGTTCGGCACCTGAAACGAAGGCGCGGCCCCTTCGGGCAATGAGCCGGTCCCTAGCGAAGTCCCCAGATGACTG
Organism: Verrucomicrobiales bacterium; assembly: GCA_038319595.1. Taxonomy (GTDB): domain Bacteria; phylum Verrucomicrobiota; class Verrucomicrobiia; order Verrucomicrobiales; family Akkermansiaceae; genus Luteolibacter. The sequence goes on along the minus strand of JBBQDJ010000438.1, from coordinate 3,474 downwards.
GTGCCTGTCGATCGTTCGATATCCGCAGGTTCGTCCAATTCCGACCACTCCACCGCATGTTTCATTTCATACACAATGAAGGTCACCGCCACGGCAGCGGAGGCCCCAAGTGATCCGGCGATGCACCAACCCGCGAACGCGGAGAGCCCGAGAAAATACATGATGGCCCATGTAATCCCGCCGACCCATACAAGGCAGCCTAGCACCAACGCCAGACAGGCGCACAAGGGTGTTGACAAAGCCTTCATGCGGATCAGGTAAGCGCGGAATTCGCCGTAATCAAGGTGGAGAATCTTTCACGAATTTCTCGTGGCAAATCAAAAAAACCCGAGTTCGCGTGTTCCGGCGATCACCAACCGGGCAATGTTTCGGCGAGAATCCCGCTGATTCTCTTGCACTCCGACGTTTTCAGCCAGCCGACGGTCGGAAAATCGCCCGCCAGCACCTGATGCATTTTCGCCAAGACCGTCTGCTTCACCCGTGGCGGTAGATCCCGGAACGCATTCGAGTAAACCATGAACGAGCAACGGTGTTTGAAAAGCCGCTCATAGAGTTGAAAATCCGCCAACGACCGCCCTTCCTGGCTTTTGGGGAACCGCGCGGTAAAGCTTTTCTGGAAAGCCTCACCACCTTCGATGTTCTCACCCGGATCCGCCTCGTCTTTGAAAAAAAGGCACTCGACGATGCGATCCGCCGCCCAGTCCGCCACCCGTCCCGCGGAACCGTTATTCGGATCCACCCCCGCATCCATTGCACGACCGAGATAATACGCCCGCCGGTATTGCATCGAAGCCGAGGTGAGCAGGTTGTGCATCCGGCATTGGTGTTCCAGCACCATCAGTGCGACGATGTCGCTGGTCGGACGCAGGTATTTCGAGACATCGATGGTGCCGCGGAGATCCATCAGCACGCTGGTCTCCGGCTCGACGGAGCCGTTCGCCTGATAGATCCGGTTTCCCAGATGCGGCATCGCCCCGCGGCCCGTGACATAATAGCCGCCCCATCGCCGCGCCAAGGGGGTTTCGTGGTCCACTTGGCTGGTCCCCAGTGCCAACATCGGGGAACCCTCTCCGTCTGGAAATACTGACCGCACCTGCATGCCCGGAACATTCTCGGTAGCGGTCGTGCCGTGGCAGGAAATGCAGGTGGATAGATCTCGTTCGATCTCCAACGCACCGTCATCTCCGGCACTGATGAGATAAAACACCGGGCCTAACAGAGCGTCTTGGACGATGGCCTCGATCTTACCACCCGGGACGTAGCCGACATAAACGTTCTCAGAGAAATATAAGGCCCGTGGATTGTCTGGCCGGATCAGCGAGTTCTGATGGCTCGTTTTTGAAAACACCAAGACCTGCGAATCTTCCGGAACCTGCAGGGATTTCAGGACGAAACGGAGCCGCTCCAGCCCGGTCTCCCCCTCGACCTTCGTTTTGCCCGCCGCGAGATCCGCCGCGAGAGACGCCAAGGCGTCAGTTGGCGCTGTATCCGAATAACGGATCGGGGCGAGGTCCCAAAAGTCATCCGCCGCCTCGGCGCAGCACACCATCGACATGAACCACAGCAAACATTTCATCGCACCCCAAATAACGCCGGGATCCGCCGGTTGACTACGCGTTTGTTCGGGTTTCCAGCGCGTTACGTGCTTTTCATTCACCATCCCCACCTACTTCGCCTCGGTGAACGACAGTCCGAGCTCGTTCTCGAGCCCGGTGATCTTCGCCCGCTCACGGGGTTCTATCAGGACAAATGATGTCCCCTTCTTGCCGGCCCGCGCGGTCCGCCCGCTACGATGGGTGTAGTATTCCGTTTGCTCCGGCAGTTGGTGATGGATGACGAAGGACAAGCCCTCGACATCGATCCCGCGCGCGGCGACGTCGGTGGCGATGAGGAACTGGACGCGCTCTTTCTTGAAGGACCGCATGATGGTGTCCCGTTCTTTTTGTGTTAGGTCGCCTTGCAGGACCGCGACGGGATAGCCGCGCGTCGTCAACTGCTTGCCTAACACGATGGCACCCGCCTTGGTCCGACAGAAAATCACACCACGGTTTTCCTCCTGACGTTTGAGAAACTCCGCGATGAAATCGGTTTTTTCGTCGCGGCTGCAAATCACGAATTTATGATCGATATCTCGGTTGACGACGTGGCCCTTGTCGATCTTCAGCAGGTGCGGCTTGTCCGACATGCAGTCCTTGATGAGACCGTGAATCGCATCCGGGATAGTGGCGGAAAACAGCCAGGTGCAGCCACGGCCTCTTGTTAGCCCGAAAATTTTGATGAGCTCCTTCTTGAATCCCATGCTCAACATTTCATCCGCCTCGTCCAGCACCAGATACTTCACGCCGATGAGCGTGAGAGCTTTTTTCTGGAACAGATCAATGAGCCGGCCCGGTGTCGCGACCACAATGTGCGTCGGCCGCTGGAGCGCAGCCACTTGGCGATCAAAGTTGTCACCACCGGACAACACCTCGACGAAGATTTTCTGCTCGGAATACTTGGTGAAACGGAACAACTGCTTGCCGATTTGTTTTGCCAGTTCCCGGGTCGGCGCGATGACGAGGCCTTGGATGCTCGTGGATTTCGGATCGATTTTCATCAACAGTGGCAGGCCGAAGGCGGCGGTCTTGCCTGTCCCTGTTTGTGCCTGGGCGATGAAATCCCCGCCGCTTTCAAGCAGGTAAGGGATGGCTTTGTCCTGGACGTCGGTCGGATGGACGATGCCGAGTTCCTGGATGCCTTTGACGAGATCCGCGCGGACTCCGAGTTCTTTGAAGGTTTTCAATGTCTTGATGGCTGGTGATTCATGCCCCGCCCCTTTCGGGCGCGGCGGTTGCTGAAACGACCTTGCCCAGCCCAATCCCGGATGACGAGCCATGAAATATGGATCGGTCAAAGTTGCAGGATACACCGACCCAAGAGAAACGGATCACCGCGTCGTCACGACTCGATAAAACCGTTGGCTTTCGGAGGCGGCATTGGCGTGAGGAAGGGCGACTAAACCCTCATTGCCGGCGACTGCCACACCCACATTCTGCCAGTCAGCCGGTGAAAGCGATGATGAGGTTTGAAGCTGATAGGTGGAGCCGATCTGCGTCGAAATGGTGATCACGACATCCGAGCCGATGAAAGACAAGGCCACCGGATTCGGCGGCGGCACATTCACCACAAACTCCACAACGTGCAGCGGCGTTCCGATGGGCGTCGAAGACGACGGCTCCAGGTGAGATGGACCGCGGCATCCGTCGGTGAAGTGCCGGCTTTCATTTCAGCCAAATTGTGATAACCATCGCCATCGAAATCGTCATACGCCCAATTGGCCAGAGTGCCGAATGCGGATAGTTCCCAAGTGTCCGGCAAACCATCACCATCGGTATCCGTGGGACTTGCCGAAACGATCGGAATCAAGCCGTTTTGAAAACCGGATGATTAGGGCGGTTTGAACGTCGGATGGCGCTTGCGTTGGATCTTCTTCGA
>JBBQDJ010000437.1:0-3619 GCA_038319595.1 Verrucomicrobiales bacterium | reverse complement strand
GCTGCCGCCGATGATGCCGATGGCGGGCGCAGCCGCTGGGTCTACACTCCTGCGGATGGAAATAGGGCACCCGACCCGGTCCGGCAAGCCTCCGGAACCCTCGGTTTCCACTTTGTTCAATTTGAATTGAACAATCAGATGCATTCCCTACAGTGCCGCTCGATGAACGTTCCACCAAATGGATCGCCCCAAGAACTTGACCAATTGGAACGGCAAGTGGTGGCGGTTTTCGTGGACGGGGTGCGGGTTCTCGGCCTGCCCCGATCGATCGGGGAAATCTATGGCCTGCTGTTCATTTCCCGCTCGCCTCTCTCGCTGGACGATCTGGTTCAGCGCCTGGAGATGAGCAAGGGGTCCGCCAGCCAAGGGCTGCGCATGCTCAAAAGCCTCGGCGCAGTCCGGGAGGCCGATGGCAACGGCGGCACCGAAAGGCGCACCTACTACGAGCCCGCCATCGAACTCAAACGACTCGTCGGCGGCTTCATCCGCGAACAAGTCCGCCCACACCTCGACAGTGGGAAAACCAAGATCAACCAACTGGCCGAAACTGCCAGCCAGATCGCCGATCACGAACATCGGCGCTTTCTCAGCGAACGGGTGGAGCGGCTTGAAACCTGGATGCGCAGCGGCGGCCGGGTGCTGCCCGTCCTTCAAAAACTTCTCGGCCAATGAACTCGATCCCCACCCCCACGCCGGAATGGTTCTGCGTTCGTTGCCAAACGAAGCGTGAGCACATCGCCGCCGGACACCTGCGTGAGCTCGAAGGAATCGAGGTCTTCTGCCCGCGGTTGCGCTACCGCAAGGCCACCCGACGCGGCAAGATCTGGTGGGTGGAGCCGATGTTTCCCGGCTACGTGTTAGCAAAATTCAACATGGCGGAAATGGAACGGGCCGTCACTTTTTGCCAAGGTGTTCGCGGTTTGGTGAAATTCGGCTCGGAGATCCCCGCCGTTCCAAATTCTTTCGTCGAGGCGATCAAACAGGAAATCCGCAACCGCAAGGATGCCACCGAGGATGAACTGGTCACGCTCAGCCCGACCATTGAGCCGGGCGACGAAGTAGAGGTCGCCACCGGTCCTTTCCGCGGCATGCAAGGAACCGTGATCGCGGTCCCGTCAGCCACCGAGCGGGTCAAAATCCTCCTTGAATTCCTTGGTAAACCACAAGCCGTGGACATGGATTTGTTCTCCATCCTCCTCCCGAGGCGCCCGACTCCCTGAAAATCCGCCATTTCCTACGTGATCACGTTAGTCAATTTGTCCGGTTTTCAATGAACACTCACCGCCGTCGCTGACGTGGGATCTCCCCGCGTTGATAACGGCTCCATCCATCCCCCATTTCCCTTTCCCCAGGTTTCCCTCCGTCATGGAAGGATCGACCAAGGGCGGCAGCGTGGTTGACCGGCCTTCATCCTTCTCCAGCATTTGGAAGCAGACAAATCCACCGATTTCCTGATCATCGGCGCGGGCTTTTCCGGTCTCGTCATCGCGGAACGCCTTTCCGCCGCCGGCTGGAAATGCGTGGTCGTGGACCGGCGCAATCATCTCGGTGGAAATGCCTATGATGTCACCGACGCCGCCGGGGTTTTGATTCACCCCTACGGCCCGCACTATTTCAGATCGAACTCGCAACGGATCGTCGATTATCTATCAAAATTCACCGAATGGCACGCGGTGGACTACACGATCAAAAGTCACACCCGCGGCCGCTACTGGAGTTTCCCGATCAATCTAAACACGTTCGAGGAGTTCATCGGCCGTTCGGCGACCACCAGCGAGTTCTCGGACTGGCTCGAACAGAACAAGGTGCCGATTTCGGATCCAAAAAACTCGGAGGAAGTCATCATTTCGCAAGTCGGCCGGGAATTGTATGAGCTGTTCTTTGAAGGATACACGCTCAAGCAATGGAAGCGGCACCCGCGCGATCTTGACACTTCCGTTTGTGGCCGTATCCCGATCCGCACCAACCGCGACGACCGCTATCTGGCAGAAAATTTTCAGGCCCTCCCCAAGCACGGCTACACCGCGTTGTTTGAAACCATGTTGAACGCGTCGCCGGGGGTGGACGTTCATCTTGGCATCGATTTCAATGAAGCCCGCTCACGCTGGAAACACCGACATCTGATATTCACCGGCGCCATCGACGAGTTCTATGACCGGCGCTTCGGCCCCCTGCCCTATCGGTCCCTGCGCTTCGAGCCCGAGTCTTTTTCCGCCGAACAACTGCTCGAACGGAAAGCAATTTCCGGCAAGCCCGGGTTCTGGCAACCGGCGATGCAGGTGAACTACCCGAGCTCCGAGGAGGCCTTCACCCGGATCGTCGAAATAAAACACGCCACCGGCCAGCAGATCGAAGCGACGACCATCGTCCGCGAATATCCGAAAGACTGGACGCCGGACGTCGAGCCGTTCTATCCGATCCCCGCGCCGGAAGCCCGCGCCGCCTATCAGCGATATTCCGACCTCGCCACCGCCGAGCCTGCCACCAGTTTCATCGGCCGTCTTGCGACCTACCGCTATTACAACATGGACCAAGTCACCGGCATGGCGATTGCTGAAGCGGAAAAACTCATTTCCCGATACGGAACGAATCCATGAAAAAAATATACATCGCAGGCCATCGCGGAATGGTCGGCTCGGCACTCTTGCGCGAAGCAGAAAAACTCGGCGGGTTCCAAGTCATCACCACCACTCGGGACCAAGTCGATCTTTGTGACCAAGCAGCCGTCTTTGAATTCCTCGCCGCGGAAATGCCGGACATCGTCGTCATCGCTGCAGCCAAGGTCGGTGGCATCCATGCGAACTCGACCTACCCGGCGGATTTCATCTATGAGAATCTAACGATCGCCGCGAATCTTGTGGAAGGGAGTCGCCAGGCGGACGTGCCGCGCGTGCTGTTCCTCGGTTCATCCTGCATCTATCCGAAAATGGCACCCCAGCCGATGACCGAGGATTGCCTACTCACTTCCCCGCTGGAATCCACCAACGAGGCCTATGCCATTGCAAAAATCGCCGGCCTCAAGCTCTGCCAGCACTACCGTGCCCAGCACGGACTGATGTATCATTCGGCCATGCCGACCAATCTCTACGGCCCCGGCGACAACTATCATCCGGAGAACTCCCACGTCATCCCCGCGCTGATCCGCCGCTTCCACGAGGCAAAGGAACGCAGTGACGCCACGGTCACCATCTGGGGAACCGGAACCCCTCGCCGCGAATTCCTCTACGTCCAGGATCTCGCCAAAGCCTGCTTCCATCTGCTTTCGCTCGATTCTCCACCCGATTGGGTGAACGTCGGCGTCGGTGACGACGTCACGATTTTCGAACTCGCCTCGCTCGTCGCCACGACCGTGGGGTTCGCCGGTGAAGTCCTCACCGATCCCAGCAAACCCGACGGCACCCCGCGCAAGCTGCTGGATATTTCAAAAATCAAGGCCACCGGCTGGGCCCCCGAAGTTCCTTTGGAAGACGGCCTCGCCGCCGCCTATCAGGATTTCCTCGGCAGCCTCATGACGGGTGCTGCCCGCCTCTAACATCCCTTACCCTAATCGCCATCCGACCCTCATGAAAAAAGCACTGATCACCGGTATCACCGGACAAGACGGATCCTACCTCGCCGA
>JBBQDJ010000436.1:0-3625 GCA_038319595.1 Verrucomicrobiales bacterium | reverse complement strand
CCATTTCCTCCAACGGAATTCCCTCGTCGCGCAATTCTAACATCCGCTGGGCGACGAAGGCGGCCTGGGAGGAAGGATCCGGCAGGGCAACAAGCGCAGGCCGTGTTCCCAAGGCCTCGCGGGAGGAGCGCAGGTCCTTCTCGAAACGGCCGGTGTTCGCGCTGATCGCGGCGTTTGATAGATCGAGGATCTCAGGGACGCTGCGGTAGTTCGTCTCGATGATGTGGACCTTGGAACCCGGATAGCGCACGGGAAAGCCGAGGATGAGCGACATGTCCGCGCCGCGCCAGGAGTAAATGGATTGCGCATCGTCGCCGACCGCCATCAGACTGTTCGTCTCACCGGCGAGCAGGTCGATCATGCGGCCCTGGACGTTGTTGGTGTCCTGATACTCATCGACGAGGACGTGTTTGAAACGCTTTTGATAGAGCTCGAGCACGTCGGGATGTTCGTCGAACAAGCGGACGGTGAGGACGAGCAGGTCGTCGAAGTCCATTGAGTTAGTCGCCTGCTTTTTCTTGATGTAGCCTTGGCGGACTTCTTCGATTTTCTCCATCCAGTCGTAGAACTGATCGTAGCGGGCGGCGATGACCTCTTCGAGGGTGGAGTCGGTGTTTTCGATGAGGGAAAACATCGAGGCGAGCACGTCAGCTTTCGGGAAACGGCGTTGTTTCGTATCGATCTCGAGCGCGCCGATGACGGCGTTGACAATGGATTTTTGGTCGTCGCGATCGAGGATGGAGAAGGATTTGGTGAAACCGAGGTCCTCGGCATGGCGGCGCAGGATGCGGGAGCCGATGGAGTGGAAGGTGCCGGCCCAGAGCGCGGATGTGTCGTGGGGGACGAGGTCGCGGACCCGCTCGGTCATTTCGCGGGAGGCCTTGTTGGTGAAGGTGAGGAGGAGAATTTCGCGGGCGTCGATGGCGTGGTCGAGCAGCCAGGCGACGCGATAAGTGAGAGTGCGGGTTTTCCCAGAGCCAGCCCCGGCGATCACCAGCGCGCGGCCGGGCGGCGAGGAAACGGCGGCGTATTGCTCCTCGTTGAGCGCCGTCTTGTAGTCAATGCCGGAAGCGTGCGAAGCGGCGGGACGATGGAGGGTGTATTGACGGGCCATGCTCGGCCGGAGGTTGGCACCGGTCCGCGGGGTTTGCTAGTTTTCAGTTTTCCCGGAGGCCAAGAAGTGCCGGCGGGGAGAAGAAAGGACGTTCCAACGCCGCGGTTCGAGGCCCGATGACTGCCCGGGTGGAATTTTCAAGAACGTTTCCACTGGCAAGAGCCCCGCGTCCGCCTTCATGTTCCCCGGGATGATTGTCCCTTGGCTAGTTTTTATAGGATTCGTGTTGGTGATGTTGGCGCTCGATCTGGGGGTATTCCACCGGAAATCCCATGTGGTCGGCTTCAAGGAATCGATGGGTTGGTCGGCGGTGTGGATCACCCTCGGGTTGTCGTTTTCGGCGCTGGTTTACTTCGCCTACGAAGGGCATTGGTATGGACTCGGCATGGTGCCGGACGGGGTGGACGGCTTGATCAATAATGGCAAGCTGGCAGCCACCAAATACCTCACCGGATACGTGGTCGAAAAATCGCTGAGCGTGGACAACATCTTCGTCATCGCGATGATCTTCAGCTCGCTCGCGGTGCCGGCGCGCTACCAGCACCGGGTCCTGTTCTGGGGCATCATCGGCGCGCTGGTCCTGCGCGGCGCCATGATCGGCGTGGGCTCGGCACTGGTGCATCATTTCCACTGGGTGCTCTATCTGTTTGGAGTGTTCCTGATTCTAACCGCCATCAAAATGCTGCTGATGGAGGAAAAGGAGGAGCACCCGGAAAACAATCGGCTCGTCCGTTGGCTGAGAAACCATTTCCCGATCACCCGCGACTACCATGGCCAACATTTCATGGTGAAGGCCGGCAGCGACCACTCGCACGAGGCCGCCGAACCGGGTGCCACGACCATCCCAGACCCGGTGGTGGAAGGTGCCCCAAAAGGCAAGTGGCTGCTCACGCCGCTGGCCGTGGCTCTGGTGCTGGTGGAGGTGACGGATCTGATTTTCGCGGTGGACTCGATTCCTGCGATCTTTTCGATCACTGCGGATCCATTCCTGGTCTTCACGAGCAATGTTTTCGCCATCCTCGGTCTGCGATCGCTGTATTTCGCACTGGCGGGGATGATCAACCAGTTCCGCTACCTCAAGCCCGCGCTTTCGCTGATCTTGATGGTGGTAGGAGTGAAAATGTTAGCCGCGAAATGGTTGAAGCTGTGGCTCGGCGACTCGTTCAATCTGGTCATCTTGGGAGTCATTCTCGGCATTCTCGCCACCGGTGTGATCACCTCGCTGCTGGTCGGCAAGAAGCAGGAGCGAATTTAATCGATGAAGCCTGCCGGATTTCAGTGTTCAGTTTTCAGCGTGGGAGTTCACGAGTGATGCTTGGATTGCATGGCTTTCGGATTTCCGCTGTTTTCTGAACATTGAAACCCGGCATGCTTCTTGCCGCCGCTCGCGAATCCCGCTTGATTCGGCGCATGCCGCGCCGCCTGGCCGTTTCCCTCATCCTCGTCGTCGCCATTCTCGCGGCTTCTTCCGGCCTGCTGAGGTTGCGCTTCGACACGGACATCCTCTCGATGCTTCCCGGCGATCTGCCCGAAGTGAAGGGCTTGAAAGCGTTTCACGAAGCATTTTCTCGCAATGACGAACTGATCCTGGTGATCGACGGCGGCGAAGACGATGCGGGCAGCCTGCCAAGCGCCGCAGAATCGTTAGGCAAAAAACTGGAAGCGGACGGCGTGGTGAAAAACGCCCGCTGGAAGCCACGCTGGAACGAGGAACCGGAAGGGATCGCCGAGTTACTCGCCTACCTCTGGCTTAATGGCGATCCGGCGGTGACGCTGGCCCAAGCCATGCGACTCTCGCCGCAAAACTCGCAGGCGACCTTGAAAGAATCACTGGCCAAGGTGGCCACCTCGATGGAGGGCATCGACATGGTGATGCTGGCTCACGATCCACTCGGATTTCTCAATCACCCGGCGGTCAAGACGCTGATGGATTCCTCCGGACAGGGCGGCGATGCGTTTGAAAGCGAGGATGGTCGGACGCATCTGTTATTCGCGGACTCCCCCACCCCGATCGCTGGCTACCGGGAGGCGCATGCGTGGTTGAAAAAGCTGCGGAAGTCTGTGGCCGATTGGCAGAAATCCGACGGTGCTGGCTTGAAGGTGCGGTTCACCGGTGAGCCTGCGTTTTCCTCGGAAATCGGCGTGGCGATGGAGAACGACCTGAGCGGGTCCATCGGCATCACGTTGGGGCTGATAGGGATTCTGTTCTGGTGGATGCAACGGCGTTTCAGCCTGCTGCTCGGACTAACAGGAATTTTGATCATCGTCTTCGCCGTGGCCTTAGGCATCGCGGGTTGGCTTTACGGCGAGCTGAGTATCATGGCGTTGAGTTCGATCGAGATTCTGATAGGACTGGCGGTGGATTACGGGCTGGTGATCTGCCAGGAAGCGAAAGTAGCCGGGCACGACCGCAAGGCGCTGCTGGCGGCCAGCGGTAAGCCGGTTTTTTTCGGAGCACTGACGACGACCGTGGTGTTCCTTGCACTCAACTTCGGCGGACTTCCGGGCATG
>JBBQDJ010000435.1:0-3627 GCA_038319595.1 Verrucomicrobiales bacterium | reverse complement strand
CATCGGCGCCAACTGAATGGACACCGGTGGCGGCTGGCGGGTCACGAATTTCATCCCGATAGTCAGTTAGATCCCATGAAGGTCGGGACGCTCTCCGGCAAGAGGTGACGCGACCGGCATGGCATAATCCTCGCGGCCGCGCTGGACCGCTGGGGCGAATGGTTGCTGAACCGGCTGACGTTCCAACTGTGCCTGGAGAATGGCGATGAAATGAGTCGCGGCAGCTTCAAGTTCGGAGGAGTATTTTTGCACCCTACCGCGGAAGATCGAGTAAAATACCAGCGCAGGAATGCTGATAGCAAGGCCGCCGGCCGTGGCAATGAGCGCTTCGGACACCCCTTCGGCCAAGCCCATTTGGCGGACACCGGTGCCTTCTCCTGCGGAAATTTCGATGAAGGCCTTGATCATGCCGATCACGGTTCCCAACAGACCCACCATGGGGGCGATGCCGCCGATGTCTGCGAGATAAGTGATGCGGGAGCTGAGCATGGTGGCTTGGTGCGAGCCTTCCACCTGGGCGACATCCCGGACATTTTCAAATGAGGCACCGGGATTCGCCATCAGGAAATCCAGCGTTTTCTGGGTGATGCGGGCCATGCATTCGTTGCGGCGGTGGCAGAATCCGATCAACCCGAGATAGTCACGATTGCGGATCAGCGACTCGGCGGTGTTCATGAAACGGTCACTGACGACGGCATTGCGGCGGATCGTGAGCATGAAGACGACGATCAGCAGCACTGTGATCACCGACATCAGCCCGAGCGGATACATCATCAGCCCGCCCTTGAGCAGAATTTCGAGGATGTTCGTCTCCTTGGCGACCGGAGCGAGGGGCTGGGCGGCGGAAGCGGCGACGGCGGATAGGAAAAAACCCGCAACTGAGAAATGGCAGCACTTCATGAATGTGGTGGGATACTACCGACGAAGAACGCGAACGCAAGCCCGGGCAAGCGGCAGGTTGCGGTTACGCCGAAAATCGCCCGATCTTTCCCCTGCCAAGAACTTGGGATCGAGTAGAGACTCAAATACGCGGTCTACCCCTCGCACCCATCCCCTTGTCGGTATTGAGGAACCGGTAATAGACTTCCAGCATCAAGGTGCAGAGGGCCGTCCGGTAAACCTGACTGCCCGCCCCGTGGCCGGCGAACTTGGGGGTCTTCCAAGTGCCATCCTCATTCTGGTTTTTAAGCACTTGGTCTCGGAAAAGTTCGTTGTAGAACTTCCAATCGTCGCCGCCCGCCTGCATCATGGCTTGGGACTCGTAGTAATGGCAGTAAAGGTCGGAGTTCTCGGTGTTCCAGTCGAACTTGGTGTTCTCCCTGATGTATTTCACCCCCTTGCGGGCTTCTGATTGGTTCCCCTTTTCCCACATCTGGTGGCAAAGAACGCCCACCCCGGTGAGGGTGAAATAATCCTTCTTGCCAGCCGGGCCGCCTGGGCCGCTGTAACCGAAACCGCCGTTGGCATTCTGGCAACCGGCCATGTAATCAAGACCCTTTGCAATGCAGCCTTTCATTCCTTTATACTTAATATCGGTGTGACTGCATGCCTTGAGCGCTTGGAGCTGCCAACCGGCGACCGAAGTGTCGGTGTGGCCACCTTCCGTTGCGTAGGCATAAGCCCAACCGCCGTTCTTGTTTTGATTATCGATGATGAATTGGCCGGCTTTTTCGGTGACTTCCTGCAGATAGGGAACATCGATATTGAGGTCCTTGCAGAAGGTGGCCGCCTCGCCGAGGGCGTAGGTAGCAATGGCATGCTCGTAGCACCAGCTATTCGCGGTGAAGTTACTGGCCATCTTACCGTTATTCTTCATTCCGAGGTTCACGAGGTAGAGAATGCCGTTCATGCACGAGTCGCCAAATTCTTCAGAAATCGGGGTTTCGCAGTGGCCAAAATAGGCAAGCAGGACCAGTCCGGTCATCGCCGGGTCGTTCGCATCCCCCCAGGATCCATCGGGCTTTTGTGCGCCTTTGAGCCAGCGCAATGCTTTGACAACAGCATCCTCACAGGCCTCAGTTCCGCCGTTTTCCTTGAGTCGGGCGAGGCGGTCCTCCTTGGAGCAGCGCTTGCGCATGGTCTCGGGAATCAGGCCGAACAGCTTGCCCGCACCGTTGCCCATGCCCAAGCCATTGCCGGAGCCGTTACCTTTTCCAAATCCCTTTCCGGAGCCTGAACCGCCGAGGCCACCGGATGCGCCGCCGCCGCTCAGAGAGCTGAGCGTGGACATTTCACCAAAATTATCGCCCTGCTCGGGAATCGCATAGTTTGCGGTAGCTCCCTCCGCGAAGACCCGCTTGACGTTGGTCGACGGGGTGATTTGCGCACGCTTTTTCACCGAGACGCTCTCAGCCGCACGCTCGCCACCACCGCCGCCTGGCGGCATGAAATCGACTTTTTTCTCGGGCTCCTTGATGATCTGGAAAATCCAGAACGCGCCAATGATCAAGAGGATCGCATGAAAAAGCGCAGCAAACATCAGCGAGCCACCGCCAATCTTGTCCCATAGGGTCTGTTTCTTTTCCTCAATTTGAATGAGGTTTCCTTCGGCGTCGTAGATTTCCATAGGGGTAATGACTGAGGGTTGGGAAGGCTCGGAAGAACCGGGGTTTACTCGGGGCCGCCGGCTTGGAAGCTGACGTCTGAAATTTTCGCACGGCTAAGTGCATCGAGAACATCGACCACTCTTTCGTAGCGCGCAAGTTCGTTGGCGTAAATTGTGACAAGTACTTTTGAGTTCGAGGCATCGCTGCTTTCGCGCAATTGATTGAGGCTGCTCGCCAGTTCCGGGAGATTCTTGATTTCCGGCAGGTCGAGCGGATCGTCGTTCAAGTAAACCTGACCATCGTCCTCGATGCGGATTGCGACCTCATCGGGTGGCAAGGAGTCGCCTTGAGGCATTTCGACCGTCCCCGGCAGCTTCGTCACGTGGGCATTCTCGACCTGGATGTCACTGGCCTGGACGATGAAGAAGAGTAGAATCACAAAAACCACGTCGATCATCGGCGCGATCTGGAAGCCCAGATTGACTTCGGCGGAATTCTTCCTGCGGTGACGTTTCATTTTCATAGGCAGGTCATTTATTGGACGAAGCGAATGCGATGTCGGCGATGCCGGCCTCACCGATGAGATTCATGACCCGCTGGATTTCACCTGCCGGGACCTTAGCATCTCCACGGACGACAATACGAAGCATCTTGTCACGCTGCAAGCTGCTCTTCAGGATGGGGATCAATTCCTCCCAGTTGTTATAAGTCACGTCGTCGAGGACGAGCACTCCCTTGTCAGTTAGGGGGTCCAAACGCAGATTGACGGCCATTTCGTGTTTGGCCATCTCGGGCTCACGCTGTTTCGCATTGGGTGAAACCGGGAGCTTGATGTTTTTATCCACCTTGAGGACCTCTGCGGAGGTGATCATGACGAAAAAGACCAGCAGCACGAGCAACACGTCAATCATGGGAGCTATCTGGAACTCAGGTTCCCCGTCTCCACCACCACCACCGCCGGCCATAGGATTAGTTCGTTAGGTTGTTGTTTGAAAATCCGGGCTAAGACCTAGCCTTCGGGAGCTTGCAGCCAGTTGGGGAGCGCTGCGTAGGTTTCCTCTTGGCCGACATCGGCGTCCTT
>JBBQDJ010000434.1:0-3639 GCA_038319595.1 Verrucomicrobiales bacterium | reverse complement strand
TCAGTGGATAGAACTTTGGCTTCCCGATGGAGAAGGCTCACCAGATCCGCACGGTTCTGCGGGATGCGGTATTCCTTGCGCCGGACGCGGTCGGCAAGGATGGCGGAACACGATTTTAGCAGCTCCTCTAAGCCGAGTCCGGTGACCGCGGAGGCATGAAGTGCGTTGGGGAATTTTTGTTCTAGGGCAGCCAGCTCCTCGGGATCGGTCACGCGGTCGATCTTGTTGAGAACGGTGATGATCTCCTTGTCGGCCGCGCCGAGTTCCTTGAGCACCTCCAGCGTGGTCTGATGGAGAATTTCGATTTCGTGCGAGGTGGCATCGAGCACGTGAATGAGGAAATCCGCAAGCGTGGCTTCCTCCAGGGTCGCCTTGAACGCCTCGACCAGCCGGTGGGGAAGGTTTCTAACGAATCCAACGGTATCCGTGATCAACAGTGGTTGTCCGTCGGGCAACTCGATACGGCGCGTGGTGGTATCCAGCGTGGCGAAAAGCATATCCTTGGCCATGACATCGGCACCGCTGAGGATGTTGAGCATCGTGGATTTTCCGGCATTGGTATAGCCCACGATGGCGGCGTGGGGAGTGGCGAATTTCTCGCGTTCCTTGCGCTGGGTTTTCCGCTGCTTGCGGACGATCTCGATCTCGCGCTTGGCGCGGTCGATGACCTGATAGGCAAGACGCCGGTCCACCTCGATTTGTTTCTCACCCATGCCACGGGAGGCGCCACCGCCTGCGCCCCCGCCTGAGCCGGCGGATTCACGGTCAAGGTGGCCCCACATCCTGGCGAGGCGGGGCAAGGCGTACTGCATGCGGGCGAGTTCGACCTGGAGGCGGGCTTCCCTCGTCTGCGCGCGCTTGGCGAAAATATCGAGAATCACTTCCTCACGGTCGATCACGCAGAGGTCGGCGAGTTTTTCCCATTCGCGTTGTTGCGAAGGGGCGAGGCCGTTGTCGATGACGATGACGTCGCACTCATGGGCACGGGCGAGCGCGACCATTTCGTCGGCTTTGCCGGTGCCACAGAGGAATTTTTTGTTCATTTCCCGGCTGCGGCAGAGCACGGATTCCACGACCTCGACGCCGAGGGTTTTAACGAGTTCCGCGAGTTCTTCGAGAAGCGATTCCGATTCCTTGGCTTCGCGGGCATCGAAATAGAAGCGCACCAACAAGGCGCGCTCGATCATGTCGGGCTTCTCTCTGACTTCAAACATCCGCAGGAGGAGTAGCACCGAAGCCACCTCTCGGCCATTGGAAACTTTTCAGGCGGAGACCCGAGGCGGTAAGATCAACGGGTTTCTTCCTGCACCCAGCGCTCATGCCCCCAGAGGCCCCAGACGATGCCGGCGAGTCCGAAGGTCAGCAGAAGCGGCGGAAGCGCGATCGTCAGGCTGATGCCGATCGGTCCGATGGCCGCCATCATGTCGTTGCTGAGGAATTGCGCGGCGAGCAAGAAATAAAGCCGCGCCGCCAGCAGCGCGACGGCTCCGAGAGCCATCATGGTGCCACCCCAGGACTGGTGCCTGCGGGCGAGCTTAACGGCAGCGAGACCGATGAGGCCAAGTCCGATGACACCGAGGGCATCGAACAGCGCTCCGTTTTTGATGGCGACTTCAAGTAGTAAACTCATGGGATGCTGCGGGGGGGAGAGCAGGGTTGCGTCGGGGTGTGGATGAGGTGAAGATTTGGGCATGCAGGGCCAGCCCGATGCCGAATAACAGCCAGCCGCTGTTCATGGTGACGAGTTTGACGGCGTGCCAGGCGAGGGCCACGGCGGGACTGCCGTGATAGTGGCCTCCGCGCGAGATCGGTTCGATGAGTCCGGCTTCATACATCGGAATCACAACCGAGTATCCAAAGCCCAGAAGCAGAGCGCCGGCGACGATCAAACGTGCCGTCCAGCCTTCAGTGGTTTTCGCAAGTCTCCAGGCAATCACCATCAAGAATACTCCCATCACAATGAGGTAAACCGGACGGACTGCAGCAATGGAACCGAGGGGGGGGATGTTTCCGAAGCTCATTGAGGCATACTGAAACTCTTCATAAGTCGTTGATCAATAACAATGAACGAAGGATGAATTGGATATGAACCTTTGTGAGAATTTTTGGAACTTTGATAGACTGGCTAACCTTGAATCTTTGGAAACCCGAAAGACATGGCCACAAATCCCCCTGATTACTGGGTTTTCATCGGTCGGAATACCAAGTCACGCAGCGCGAAACGGCGGCAAGGAGTCGTTCGATCGTCACAATCTGACCTGTCGGTGAGGAGAAAATATTTTTAACGAAACGAGAATTATCGCCGGGTTTTCGTTTCAACTCTTGCCGGTGACGCGGCTGCCGCCTAATCCCGTCCCCGACATGAGTGAAGCCGTCACCCCGCAGCAACCGCAGAATACCGAAGCAGAACTAATCGCCGTCCGCCGCGAAAAACTCGCCAAACTCCGCGAGTTGGGGGTGGATCCGTTCGGCGCGCGCTTCGAAGTCTCGGTCACGCCCGCCGATCTGCGCGCAAATTTCGCCGAAGGCCTGCAAGTGAAAGTTGCCGGTCGCATCACCGCCCTGCGTGACATGGGGAAATCCTGCTTTTTCCAACTCGCCGACGTCCTCGGCTCGATCCAGGGTTACGTCTCTATCAAGAACCTCGGCGAGACCGAAGCCGCCGTCTGGAAATGCCTCGATCGTGGTGACTGGATCGGCATCGAGGGCGAGACGTTCCTCACCAAAACCGGCGAGCCGACGATCAAGCTGGAGAAATTCACCGTGCTGTCCAAGTCGTTACGCCCGATGCCGGACAAGTGGCATGGTCTCGCCGACCGCGAGATCAAATACCGCAAGCGCCACCTCGACCTGATGGGCAACGCCGACAGCGCCGCGATTTTCGTCAAGCGCTCGCTGATGATCGCCGAGATCCGCCGCTTCCTCCAGGATCGCGGATTTCTCGAAGTGGAAACCCCGATGCTCCACGACATCGCCGGGGGGGCTGCCGCGCGTCCGTTCGAGACCTATCACAACGCGCTTGGCATGCCGCTGACACTGCGCATCGCCCCCGAGCTCTTTCTCAAGCGATTGTTAGTTGGTGGTTTTACGAAAATTTTTGAACTCAACCGCAGCTTCCGCAACGAAGGCATTTCGCGCCGCCCTAATCCAGAGTTCACGATGCTGGAGGCGTATTGGGCCTTCTCCGACTTCGAGGAAATGGCCGACCTGGTAGAGGAACTCACCTGCCACCTCGCGGAGAAATTCTGTGGCGGTCTTCAGATCGAGCACAAGGACGAGGACGGCAACGTTACCCGCACCATCAACCTCGCTCGCCCATGGAAGCGCGCCAGCTACCACGACCTCATCAAGCTCGCTGCTGGCGAGGATTTCTTTGATCTAACTGCCGATGGTCGCCGTGCCCGCAGCGGGGAAAAGGGCGTCCAGATTTCCGAAAATATGGAGGATCACGAGGTCATCCAGCAGGTTTTCGAAAAGCTGGTAGAGGAAAAAACCTTCGATCCCTGCTTCGTCACCCGCGTCTCTAGCGAGCTAGTCCCGCTCGCCAAGGTCAGCCCCGGCGGCCAGACGGTGGAAGTTTACGAACTCATCATCAACGGCCAGGAAATCTACCCTGGCTATTCCGAGCTCAATGATACG
>JBBQDJ010000433.1:0-3681 GCA_038319595.1 Verrucomicrobiales bacterium | reverse complement strand
AAGGACGGCCATCCTAACGGCGATGCCGTTTTCGACCTGGTCGTTGATGAGGCTGCGTTCGTAGTCCATGACGGCGTCGCAGAGTTCGACGCCGCGGTTCACGGGGCCGGGGTGCATGAGGTAGAGGCCGCGCTTGCGGATTTCCTCAAGGCGGGCGTCGGTGACGCCGTAGAGCCGGTGATATTCGCGGAGGCTGGGGAAGAACTGAACGTCCTGGCGTTCCATCTGGACACGCAGCAGATAGACGACATCCGGCGACCAGGCCATGGCCTCCTTGTAGTCGGTGAAGCGGCGGATGTTTTCCGGTCCGGTGCGTGGCACCAGCGAGCCGGGGCCGAGGTAGGCGACTTCCAGGCCGAGCTTTTTCAAAATCGTGCTGGTGGAGCGGGCGACGCGGGAGTGGAGGATATCGCCGATGATGAGGACTTTTTTTCCAGCCGGATCGGGGAATTTTTCCTTGATGGTGAAGGCGTCTAACAATGCCTGCGTCGGATGGGCGTGGGCACCATCGCCGGCGTTGATGACGGAGGCCTTGGTTTGTTTCGCGATCATGCCGGGCAGGCCGGAGCGACCGTGGCGGACGATGATGTAGTCGGTGCGCATGGCCTGGAGCGTTTCGACGGTTTCTCTAACAGACTCACCCTTGGTGATGGAAGATTGGGCGACATCGAAATTCGTAACGTCGGCTGATAGACGCTTGGCGGCGACTTCAAAGGACGAGTGGGTGCGGGTGCTGGGCTCGTAGAAAAGCATGAGCACGGATTTGCCCTTGAGGGCGGGGACCTTTTTCACCGAACGGGTGAAGAGTTCCTTGAATGGGATGGATTGATCGAGGAGGAGGTCGATTTCCTCCCGGTCGAGTGCTGCGATGTCGAGTAGGTCCTTACGTGCCATGCCGGAGTGTGGGAAAATAATAGAGCGCGCCGAAAACGATGACGAACAATGCCGCGACGGCGATGAACGCCGCATGGTGGCGCGACAGTGGTTTCTTGAAGAAAATGAATGCGGCGAACAAAAGCGCCGTCACCACGCAGCCTACCGTGTAGGGAAGCTGGAGCTCGTAGTAGTAGATGCAAGCGACCCCGGCGATGGCGAAAAGGTAACCGGGAACCACGAGCACCGGGTGGGCGGTGAGCGACTGCGGATGGACCGGCGGGGACTGCATCGCGATCGCTTCCTGACGGCGGATTTCGCTGATCTCTTTATCACTGTGGCGGTGGAAAGGCAGCTTGGAATCGGGTGGCGGTTCAGGCCGATGATCCACCGGCAAGGGGACCTGTTCGGACTTGCGGAGCGAGCGCACCTGCTTCGGTCCGTGGGCGACGGGGAGCGGTGGTGTGACGGGGATTTCCGGTGCCACTGCCTGTTTCAACACGTAGTCCAACAGCTCATGATCATCCACGGGTAGCACAGGAAACCGCTCTGACCGCTTGAGCGAGCGGACCGGTTTCGGCTCATGAGCTTCAGGCGCCGGGATGGGGGCCAGCGGCGCGGTCGGGGCCAGTTCGGGAATTTTGTTCGCAGGAACAACAACTGTTTCAACTCGGGGACTTTTCGCATCGGTCGGCACCGGGGTCTCTATTTCCACAGGCAAATCCTCTCCCGGCGACGGGCCGGCAATGCCGAGAGATTCGCGGAGTTTCGCGATTTCCTGGGCGGATTTCTTGCGCTGCGGCAGGAGACTCATGGTGTTTCTTTCTCGACGATCCGGACTTCATCCTTCCCGTCGGTCCCTTCGAGGGAAACCAATACATGATCCAGACGGCGGGTGTCGAGGGCGATACCGACATAGTCCGGCTGAATCGGCATTTCGCGGTGGCCGCGGTCGATCAACACGGCGAGTTCGACCTTGGCCGGGCGGCCGTAGTCGGAAAGCGCATCCAGCGCGGCGCGGATCGTCCGGCCAGTGAACAGCACATCGTCCACGAGGATGATGTGCGCGCCATCCACCGAAAACGCGATGTCGCTTTCCTGAAGCAGCGGGTTCTCGTGGAGATGCTCGTAGTCGTCGCGGTAGAGCGAAATATCGAGCACGCCGAAGGAGAGGTCCCAATCGTCTTCCGAAAGCAGCGTGAGCACCCGTTCCGCGACTTCATCGCCACGGCTGCGGATGCCGACGAGGGCGATGGGCTTGCTGCCGTGTTTTTCGCGGATGGCCGTGGCGAGGCGCTCGACTCCGGCGGCGATGTCTTCAGCGTTGAGGGTGTGTTCCATGGTTTAAAAATTGAGGATGCCGATGTCGCGACGGCGTTGCAAGCCATCGAAAACGATTTGATCCGCAGCGGCGTGGGCAAGGACAACCGCTTCTTCCCGCGTGTCGCCGCCGGAAACCACGGCGAGCACGCGGCCGCCGTTCGTTTCCCAACTGCCATCCGCAGTCTGGCGGGTCCCGGAATGATAGACGCGGGCATTGGAAATTTTCTCCAACCCGGAAATCACATCGCCGCTGCGTGACGATTCTGGATAGCCGGCGGATGCGAGGATCACGCAAACACTCCAGCCATCGCTGAAGCTAACAAGCTCTTCACGCAGCACGCCCTTCGCACCTGCTAGACAAAAGGCGGCCAAGTCCCCTTGCACCAACGGCATCACCGCCTGGCACTCGGGATCGCCGAAGCGGCAGTTGTATTCAATCACCTGCGGCCCCGTCGGCGTCAGCATGAGACCGAAATACAGGAAACCCCGATACGGCAAACCCTCCTTGCGAAGTCCATCCACCGTCGGCTGCACGATTTCTTTTTCGATTTGCGCGAGCAATTCCGGCGACACTAACTGCCGGCTCGCCACCGCGCCCATGCCGCCGGTGTTAGGACCAAGGTCGCCGTCGTTCGCGCGCTTGTAGTCACGGGCCGGAGTGAAAATCAGATAGTGATCATCGATGATCGCCGCGAAAATAGAAACCTCAGGACCTGTTAGGCACTGCTCGACCAACACCCGTCCCGCACCGAAACGCCGCTGCACGAAGACCTCTTCGAGAAACTCCAGCGCCGAGGCCTCGTCTGGACAAACCGCCACGCCCTTGCCCGCCGCCAGCCCGTCAAATTTCAACACCGTCGGATATTCTCCAGCGATCGCTCTAACAGCATGCGACAAAGTATCCGTCGCCGTCGCCCGCGCTGTCGGGATCTTGTTTCTCAGCAGAAATTCTTTTGCGAACTCCTTGCTCGCCTCCAGTTGTGCCGACTCCTTCGGCGGCCCCCAGCACGGGATCCCTTCGCGCTCGCAAAGATTCGCCAGACCCTCCCCTTTCACCAGATAGCTTTCCTCGCCGGCCACGCAGAGATCGATCGCATGCGCCTTCATCCACGCCACCAGCGATTCCAGTCCGTCCGCTTCGACCGGTTGGGCCAGTTGAAAAATGGCGTCGCTGCCGGGAAAACAAAACAACTCGGGATCTCCCGGTGACTCCGCCAGAGCCCTCACCAGCGCCTGCTCGCGCCCGCCTTTGCCAACGACCAAAATTCTCATCCACAGGGGTTTTCGCGGAATCTGACCAAGGACTCAACACCGAATCACGCAGATTCTCAACCGGTGAGTCCCTGTGAGTTGCAGGATAACGAATTTCCACCAAAATCTCCCACCGCACATAAAATCCCTAGTGTCGTGTAAAATTCAGATTGGCGGACAGGCTAAGGAGGGTGGACACGTCTGTCCGCCTGGCCAATGCGATGAGCAAGAACC
>JBBQDJ010000432.1:0-3686 GCA_038319595.1 Verrucomicrobiales bacterium | reverse complement strand
TGGGGACATCGATCTGTTTTGCCAGTTTCGCCTACTGGTCGATGGCAGCCGGGCGATAGAGATCGCAGGCGATGAGCAGCGGACGGCGGCCTTCCTTTTTCAGGCGGTTTGCGAGTTTGGCGGAGGTGGTGGTTTTGCCGGCACCGTTGAGGCCGCAAATGAGGATGCGGGCGGGGGGATTGAGATCGAGTGGTGTCTGGTCACCTCCTAACAAGGCTTCAAGTTCGTCGTGGAAGATCTTGACGATCTGCTCGCCCGGTTTGATCGATTTGAGGACGTCCTCACCGAGGGCTTTTTCCTTCACCTTGGCGATGAAATCCTTGGCGACTCCGAATTCCACATCGGCTTCTAGCAGCGCGATGCGGATTTCGCGCA
The DNA here is from genome assembly GCA_038319595.1 of Verrucomicrobiales bacterium. Classification (GTDB taxonomy): domain Bacteria; phylum Verrucomicrobiota; class Verrucomicrobiia; order Verrucomicrobiales; family Akkermansiaceae; genus Luteolibacter. The sequence continues at coordinate 3,311 of JBBQDJ010000432.1, read as the reverse complement.
GTGCATCAGCGATATTTTTTTCCGAGATGCGGCCCACGCCACGAAGGTTGCGGAAGGTCTTGTCGAGACTGTCTGATAGAGAGGAGAACATTGGAGATTGGTAATTTAAAATTCTATTCGCCGTCCGGCAGGTAGGCCGCATCGCGGTCCAGTTGAAAGGACCAACGGAGCGGGTTTTCAACCGCTTTGCCGGTGCTGTCCTTCCAACTGATCTGGACTTGGCAGGTTGGCTGGCGCAGACGGCGGTTGACCAGCCATGAGAGTTTTTTCGTTTCGGCGGTGAAAGTGGCGGGGACTTCTCCGAATCCGGAGACCTTCATCGAGAGTGATGCGGGATCGAAATTTTCGAGGGTGGAGAGGTCGGCGGAAATTTGCGGCAGTCGTGAATTGATGATGGCACCGGCTTCTGGGGAGACGGGATAGGGTGTTTTTTGAGCGAGTCCGGAGAGTTCGCCTTCTGGCTCAGCGTTGCCCTGACCTTCGCGGAAGGTGGTGGCGAGCTCGAAAATCTTGTCGTAATTTCCGAGAACGATGTAGCGCGGCAGAGTTTCGTTAGGGAGTGAGCGTTTGATCTTGCCGGGCAGGACGGTGAACAGGTGCTTGTAGCCGAATTCTTGGCCCAGCTGGGTCATTTCCTCGGTGAAAAATCCGCCGGGGTACGCATAGCTGGTCACATTGATGGGGAATTTAGATTCGATGAACCGCTTGGATTCGCCCATTTCCTTGCGGAGATAAGCGTCGTAGGCGGTGGTGCCCTTCTTGCGGTAACTCTTCACGGTGATGGGATACGGGTGGCTGACGGAGTGGCTTCCCAAGGTCGCGCCGTGAGCGAGCATTTCACGGATCATTTCGGTGGTCAGCGCCTTGCCACCGCCATCGATATAGTTCTTGTAGAGATATAGGGTGAATGGGTAACCGAACTCCTTGAGAATCGGATAGGCGTCGGTATAAACGGATTTCCAGCCGTCATCGAAGGTCAGCAGGACACACTTTTTGGGGATCTCCTTGCCCTGATCTTTCCACGCGGTGAACTCGTCCATGGTGATGACCTTCAGCCCGAGTTGGCGAATGGTTTCCATCTGTTTGCGGAATTTCGAAGTGTGGATCCGCATCGCTGTTTCCGGCGTGCCTTCGGCGAGTTCATGGTAGCCGAGGATCGAAACCCGGATGCCGTCGTCCGGGATTTCGGGAGCGGCGGCTGCCGGTGGCGTCTCCGTGGCCTCGGGCACGATCTTGGCGGCGGGGACTGGCACGTCCTGCGCCCACGAGCAAATGCTAGTGAGAAAAGCAAAAAGCAGAGGCAATTTGATCATCAGTGGACGCAATGTAGGTGTGAATCGGCCATTTTGGAAGCGCCAAGAAAATCCAGATCGGACCGGGATTATTTCAGGCCGTCCAAGGATTGTAGAATCGCGGATCTGACCGGCGGGGTGGTGAGGTTGCCAAGATGACCCCCATTTGGGAAAACGGTCAGGCGTGACTTTGGAAACGTTGATTTTAGCCAAGAAACGTCGCGCGGATGGAGGATGAAATCGTTCTGGTTGACGATGACGCGGATTTTCGGATTCGAGCCGAGCTTGCTCTGGTAGCTCCCTAGATCGACTTCGCGGGTGAAGTCGCTGGCACTGATGCCCTTTTCCTTGTAGTAAGGGAGGACGAAGCGGACAAAATAATCGTCGAACGAGTAGCGTTGGATTTCATCATAACAGGCATCGCGCCGCCATTTCGAAATGGGCCTTTGGAGGATTCCCATGTCATGGCGGACCTGACTGCAGAAAATGGTGTCACGAAGAGTCAGCTTGAATGACATTCCAATCAGGAATTTTGACTCGATCGCGTTGAAAGGTGGCTCTGCCATGGATTCCGGCGGTAAGGTCACGAGGCTCGCAACCTTGTGAATCGCGTTGTTCACTTTGGCTTGGCGCTCGGCAGTCGGCCAGGCTTCGGTCGCATCATAACAGGCATCGATTGCCTTGTAGCCGACCCGCAGGTCCACCGGAGTGTCGATGGCCACGTAGCGGTCGAAATGGATCATGTCTGGATCCGCCTGTTTCTCGCGGGCGGCGAGGTGAAGGGCCTGAAAACCACCCATCGAGAAGCCGACGAGCGCGCGCTTGCCGAACTGTCCGGGATACTTCTTTTCGAGTGCGCGGTCGAAGTCGGTGAACTCCGTCAGCAGGTCATGGCAATCGATCGGCGGATAGGCCGGAAGATCGGTGGTCGAGGCATTCTCCATGAACTCCGGATGGAATACACCCGTGGTGGTCACCACCGAACAGCCGCTCTGATAGATCATCTCGGCGAGGGCGAGCGTGGTGTTAGACTCGCGGTGCAACCCCTGGCCCGGTGAGATGTAAACGAGCGGTGCGTTGGATTTCTGCAACCAGCAGTTGAAACTCATTTTCCGCCCGGTGGATGTCATGCGGACGCTAACGACGCGGGACTGTTGGAGAAACTCCGGATCCTGCGGTTTGATGAGGGCCACGCCAAGAGTCTGCAGAGTGCCCGGGTCTTTCGGGCCGGGAGCGGCCCAGTCCGGCGGGGACTCCTTCGAAATATAGGTCCAGATATTCTTCACGCCGACATAGGGATCGGCCTCGGTGCTGATGAACTGGACGGCGTCCTCGGTTTGGTCGGTGAGCTGGTTATAGGTCGTGCCCGCCGACACGTAGGAATAGGGAGTCGCGTAGTTCCAAGGCTCCGAGGCTGCGTCTGCGGCGAGTCCGACCACGTGGGTGTTGTCACTCGGCCCGAGTGCCGGCAACATCAGGAAGGTTCCTGGTTTCCAGCCCCAGCGGACGAAAGTCTGGCCGAAATCGGCGTCGGACTTTGGAATATTCCATTTCGTCGCGACATCGAAAAGCCCGCCAACGCCGGCGGTCGTATTGCAGAGAAATCTGAGAGACTCATCGCCCGCGCCGGACCAGCGGCCTTGGAGCGCGTTGTTCACCAACCGCGTGGGGTAGGTGATGTTACGGGTGAAATGGTTGATCGAGCGGCGCGCCGGTGTCGGCACGATCGTGCGGTAAACCTTGCTGGTCGGTTGTAGAACGCCGACCAAGATGCCTTGGTTGACGTTCCAAAGACCGCGGTTCATGGGCTCCAGTGGATCGGCGATGAACTGGGGCAGGGTGGCGTTGGCGTGTTTTCCCTTGAGCGGCGAACGATCGGGCTCCGGTGGGACCGGTGAACAGGCAGTGACCAGACCCGCGAGAGCCATCGGCAGGACGAAACCCTTGGATTTCATGGCTTTTTTTCGAACGCGGCGCTGGGATGGCGGGGAGAATTTCATACGGTCAGTCTTGGACACG
>JBBQDJ010000431.1:0-3706 GCA_038319595.1 Verrucomicrobiales bacterium | reverse complement strand
CGCCGCGAGTCATCTTCATCGGAGCATCCATTCGCGGCGACCGGTGATCGCCGCTACAGTCCTGCCATCCATACACTTCCGAAATGGCGGCAAAGATCTATCTACCTACGGCGACCGGCGATGGCTAGGGCTCCGGCAAGTGGCAGCTCGTGCCCACGGCGGGCTTACGCGCCAGCTTGCGTAAAATCAGTCAAGGCAGCACTCGTCATGGATTATGACAAATTCGACAACTGGGGGGAAGCGCGGCTCGGCTATTACTTCTGATCCCGGCGGCTGCGTTCCGTTGGACCTTTTTAATTCCACCAGCCCATGAAATGTGAAAAGTAGCACAGCGGTCTCGGCTTTCTGGGCCTGTAAGCGTCTTGACTGCTACCCTACTCTAATCCGAGCCCTAGTCAGCAAAACTAACAAGATAAAAAAACCTTCAAACGCGGCGTGTCCGCTTGACCGTTTGACCGGGAGTTTCTCCGAAGAACAGCCGATAGTCGTGGGTGAAATGGCCCATGTGCCAGAATCCCCAGCGCAGCGCGTGTTCCTTGATGACGCCGGGTTTGCCGCCGCTGTTCCATCAACTCGCCAACAGCACGCTGCTGCATACGCGCGCGGTCGGCGCCGTCGATGTGTCGCTGGGAATTTCCGAACTGTTACCAGCCGTCGCGATCCTGCCGTTCATGCTCTATCAACTCGCCGGTTTTGGAACCTTGCGCTATGTGGTTTCCAACAAAGTGAACTGGGTTCTCAATCTCTCGATCCTCGCTCTGATCATCGCCAGTTACGCCGCCAACCACGCGAATGATTTCAGGGCGGAACGGGCCTTCGCCGGGGCCCTCGTGCTCATCATGGCCGCGACAGTGACTTATGGAATTCTCAAGCTCCGGACGATGCAGTCCGAGTTTGACACGCGCTGCCCGGTGCAAAAGGAAATGGACAAGGAGAAGAAGGACAAGAAAAAGGCCAAAGAGCATCATGAGGAGGAAGCCTGAATCCGGCGTCCAATCATCCACGGTTTCTGGAACTGCCGCAGGTCAATAATCGCCAATTCAGCGCTCTGTTCCGACAAGTTGATCCAACCGCCATTTCCGTTCTTTTGTTTCCTTCTTCCCAAGAACACCCCATCAATTACATTCCTACGCATCTTCTCTCCCCATCCGTAATCCGGATACAACCGACACGATCCCCAAATTCATCATTATGAAATCCCGAAATCTTTCCTATCTGGCAACCACGCTAGCCCTTGCAGCTTCCATTGATACTTCATTCGCCGGAAGTGACGAGAAACAGGTCATCGAGACTCCACCCGTCCCCGCTTTCCTACCTGGCTGGGAATTCAGGGCCTCGCCCTACGGCTGGTTGACAGGCCTCGATGGCGATATCGGTGTCCGCGGCTTCGATACCCACATCGACGATTCCTTTGCCGACATCGCCCAATACCTCAAGTTCGCTGCAGCCCTCCAGCTCGAAGTCCGCAGAGAGCGCTGGGGCATCATCGCCGACGGCTTCTACGCCGCCATGGGCGACTCGGGAAATCCTCCGGGACCTATCTATAACTATGTCGGTGCGAACGTGAAGGAGTTCCTCGGAGAACTCGATCTTGCCTACCGGGTTTATGAATCCCCATCCGGATTTGTGGATGTCTATGCCGGCGCCCGCTACAACTACCTGGGAGTGGATCTCAGCGGAAATCTTAACCCGGTGGGCATCCAAACTGCGAGCGACAATGCCAGCGACCGCATCGTCTCAGGCATCGCCGAGCGCGCCGACGAGATCGTCCAGCCGAAGCTCAACGCCTATCAGTCTGCGTCCGTCGCCCGCCGGGCGAACATCGAGGCGAAAATCACGGCAGACATCGCAGCGGAAGCGGATGCCCGGGTCAAAGAGGATTTGGAGCGGGAGCTTGTAAAAATCCGCCGAGATGGAGGACTGAGCGTGCGGACTCTGGCGAAAAACGAGGTCTCCCGCGCCGTGAAGACAGAGCGGGTGAAACTCGCCGACGCCACCGCCAAACTGGAAGTCGCCCAACTCCGCGCGTCGGTGGATTCCTCGCTGCAAGGGGCCGTCGCCAAGGCGGAGTCCCGTGTCGACCAGGCGAAAAAGAATCTATCAGCCGCCATCAACAACCAGATCACCACGAAGGCCCCCACCAGCGCCTCCGCCTCGGAAAGTTGGGTCGATCCAATTATCGGCGTCCGCGCCCAATGGAACATCAACCCAAAGTGGTATCTCGCCGCTAAGACCGACATCGGCGGTTTCGGCGTCGGCTCCGACCTCGTCTGGACCTTGCAGGGGACCGTTGGCTACAACTTCACCGACATTTTTTCCGTCGACCTCGGCTATCGCTATATGCACACGGACTACTCCAACGATTCCTTTACCTATGACGTTGCCACCGCCGGTCTCTATGTCGGTCTTAACTTCAAATTCTGAATCATCACTTGCCATCATCCGAACAACATAGCCTTCCCATACCATGAAAATAAGCATGATCAAATCTGCTATCCTAGCCTTCGCGCCCATGGCTCTGTTCGCCCTCGCTTCCTGCTCCACCACCATTCCCGGCGAGCAGAATACCGTGGTGAAGAAATCCGCCACCGGTACTACCGTGGTGCAAACATTCAAAGCCACCGCCACGGTGACTTCCATTGATAAAGCCAACCGCAAGCTCACGTTCACGATGTCCGACGGCAATCGCAAGACCGTCACCTGCGGCCCTGAGGTTGTGAACTTTTATTCAATCCAAGTCCATGATCAGGTCAAAATCACGATGATCGATGAACTCGCCGTTTACCTTGACAAGGGCAAGACCATGGGTAGCTCGGATGCCATGACCGTGGGTCTCACTCCGCTCGGTGCCAAGCCGGGAGTGGTTACCGCCGATACCACAAGGGCGGTCGTCAAGGTGACCGCCATCGATACCGCCGGACGTAAGGTGACCATTGAAAGCAAGGACGGCGTGTCCAAGACCCTCATGGTCGGCGACCACATCGACCTCACCAAGGTGAAGGTGGGGGATACCGTGACCATCCGCAGGACAGACGCGATGGCGATTCTCGTCGAAACCCCCTGATGCTATCAGCATCCTGTCACACTCTACCAACGCGGTTTGCCACAGTTCCGAAGACTCTAACAGAGAAGCCAGGGGTGGTTATCCGGACAACCTCATCAAGATGAATCAGAGGTTCCAAGGCACGAGGCCCGTGTGGCTTCCGAAATTGCTGCGCTATTCGTCGCTGCATCTTCTTTGCGCGCTCGTCCTGCTGCTGGCAGGGACGCCGTTCATCGAGGAGTCGCAGGACGGAGAACTGATCGAGACGGCGCTGCTGACCGTAGTCCTGATCTCGGCCGGGTTGGCGGTCGGCGGCCACCGGAAACTGATGGGGCTCGCGATGCTGCTCTTGATTCCGACAATCCTCGCCAACTGGACCCATCACTTGTTTCCCGAACTCGTCTCGCCAGCCGCCCATCTGGCCTGTAGCATGGTGTTCACCGGATTCGTCGTTTTCCGTATCCTCCGCTACATCATGAACACGTCGCGGGTGGATTCCGAGGTGATCAGCGCCGGAGTGTCGGTCTATCTACTTCTGGGCCTGTTATGGGCCTTTGCCTACGGGATTGTCGCCCATCTCTCTGCCGCCTCGTTCCTGCTTCATACCGACCCGACGGAGCCTCAGCGGATGACGAGTTTCAATTGTGTCTATTTCAGCTTCAC
>JBBQDJ010000430.1:0-3706 GCA_038319595.1 Verrucomicrobiales bacterium | reverse complement strand
TCCCGCCGGACGCAGAAGGATTCCCGGGTTGGCGCATTGAAGATCTCCATCGACGGCGGTGCGGCGGTGCGTTTCCAGATGGTGTAAAGCGAACGCCGATAGAGCCCCTCGCCGCTGTCTTGGCGATAGGTCTTGGTGTTCGACTGCGGCATGGCCACCGCTTCCCAGATGCCTTCCGGCTGATAGGGCTTCACCGAGGGGCCGCCAATTTTGGCTGATAGAAGCCCCGACGAGGAAAGCGCGAGATCCCGAATCTCTTCGGCATCCAAGCGGTAGCGCGGGCCACGGGCGAGCAGACGGTTAGAGGGGTCCGCCTCAAGCTTCTCCGCCGGCACGACACCCGACTCGCGGTAGGCGGCGGAGGTAACCATGAGCTTCACCATGTGGCGGTAGTCCCATTTCGATTCGACGAACTCGGTGGCCAGCCAATCCAACAATTTTGGATGACTCGGCCGTCCACCCATGATGCCGAAGTCGGCGTTGCTCTCGACGATGCCGGTGCCGAAGAAATACGACCAGGCCCGGTTCATGGTCACCCGGGCCGGCAGCGGATTGGCGGGATCATTGAGCCAGCGGGCCAGTCCGAGACGGTTCTTCGGTGCGTCGGGTGCCATGGGCGGAAGTGCGGCGGGAGTGATGGGTGTGACCTTTTCGCCTTTGTCGGCATAAGCTCCGCGAGTGAGGACATGGGCGAACGGCGCATCCGCCTTTTCCTCCATGACCAAGGTCTTGGAACCCCGTTTACGGAGAGTCTCCTGCTGGGTCTTCAAGGCGTCTTGGCGCGTTTGGAGCTCGCGGGATGGCCCGTCGATGTTGGCGATGTAGTAATTGAAAACCATTCCGGCCTGCTCTTTGCTACGCTTTCCGGCAGGCAGGGAAATGATTTGTTTGAGCCTGCTGTTCTCTGCTAGGTCGTTGATTTCCTGAGCCCCGAGAAGGCGGCGATAGAAACGGAAATCCTGAAGCGCCACCTCACCGGTGAGTTTTGATGCCCCGCCCTCGCGTGATCCGAGGCGCAGTGGAACGGAAGTCTCGATGGTGCCGCCCACTGTGTTAGGATCGGTTTTTGCAGGGGCTTTTTTGCCATCGACGTAAATCGCACTCGCCTGGTGGCCGGAAATGGTGCCGTCGAAGGTCACCATGATGTGATGCCATTCACCCGGTTTTAACGCCGTGGGAACAATCACCTTGTTAGCCGCCTTGTCCCAAGAGTCAATCACGTGGGTGCCGGGCTTACCATCCTCCAGATAGAGATCCCAGCCGCGCGATGACTCGGCGGGATTCATGCGGGCGATGATGGCTCCACTTGGCTTGCCCATGATGCGGACGAAGCCGCCGTATGTCACCTGGTCACTGCGGGAGAAGCTACCCAGATCGCCGAGATCCACAGGCGTGTCACTGACGACCGGAGCCTTGCCTAACGGCGCTTCGATGCGCTTGGGGACGACCGGCCACTCGCGCGGCTGGCCATCGACGAATCCGCGGAGAGGCCCGTCGGTCTCGGTGAAGGGTAGGTGAATCGCGAGGGTCGAGTCGATGTCACGGCTCGGGGCGATGGTGGCGTTGGCAAGCCAGGTGTCGAATTCCGGGCGTGCGGCCTTCGCGCGTGCAGCGAGTTGTTGGTCCATCCCGGAAATTTCCGCAGCCAACTTGCTCCACTGCTCGCGATCCTCTTTCAGCGGGACGAACACATTCGGCGGGTGATCCTCTTTGTTACCATCCAACGCCGACATCGGGGTGTTCCGGAAAAAGGCGGTGAGAGAATAGAACTCCTTGGTCGAAATCGGGTCGAACTTGTGATCGTGGCAGGCGGCGCACCCAGTGGTGAGACCCAGCCAGATCGCGGAGACCGTTTCAACCCGGTCCTTGGCATAGATCGCGTCGTATTCCTCGGCGATCGCACCGCCCTCGCCGGTGGTGGCGAGACAGCGGGAAAAACCGGTGGCCACGAGTTGATCGAGGGTTCGGTTCGGCAAAAGGTCACCCGCGATTTGCTCTGTGGTGAACTGGTCCCACGGCATGTTCGCTTGGAACGCTTGGATGACCCAGTCGCGGTAAGGCCAGATGGCCCGGTAGTTGTCGATGTGGATGCCATGGGTGTCGGCGTAGCGCGCCGCATCCAGCCATTGGCGGGAAAAATGCTCGGCGCTGGCGGTGGTGGCCAGCAGTTGGTCGGCGGCGGCCTCGGTCGCGGATTGAGGGTCGGCCGCAGCGGCTTTCCGGTAGCTCTCGATCGCTGCGGGCGAGGGCGGCAGGCCGGTCAGGTCGAAGTGCAGGCGGCGGTAAAACCGCGCGGCGTCTTCCGGGGGATTTGGCTTGAGCTGGGCAGCCTCGAGTTTCTCGGCAATGAAGTGGTCCACCGGATTGGCGGCCCAACCCTTGCCCGCGTCCGGCGGCACGGGCTTTTTCACCGGTGCGAACGACCAATGCGGCTCATACTCGGCACCCTGCTCGATCCAGCGCTCGATCAGGGCGATTTCCTCCGGTTTCATCGTCTTGTGACTCTTCGGCGGCGGCATGATCGAATCCGGATCCTTGTCGTGGAGCCGCTTGACCAGCTCCGATTCCTTGGGATTTCCCTTCAGAATCACCGGCTTGTCGTCGTCCCGAAGGGCAAAGGCGTCCGCCACCCGGTCCAGACGCAACGGCGCTTTCTTCGGCTCCCGCGTCGCGGAATCCGGGCCGTGGCAATGGTAGCAATTCTCAGAAAGGATGGGCTGGATGTGCTCGTTGAACGAAATTTTCTGCGGGATCGAGATCTTCACCGGCTCCAGTGGCGCGCTTGGAGTCTTGCCCGGAGTCACCTCGACGACGGCTTTTCGCGTGCTCGAAACTTTCGATGGCGCGGGATCGCACCCGGCGACGAGCCCGGCGACCAAGAGTCCTGAGAGAAGGAAGTAATGAAAACGGAGGAACATGGTTTTAAGATCGGAGGGCGAAACTACGCCCTTCAACTGCCATTTTTTACAGCCGAAGTGCTAAGTAATCAAGTGGTCACTTCCCCACAAAAGGACCGCAACCACCTAAATAGGCGAAGATTCACTAATCCGTTTCGTGACCAGCCAAGACGCTGTGAGACCGAATGTCACGATTCTGACGCGACGGCCGCGGACCGCTTGACCCTTCATTTTTCAAAAATTCAGGATTCGCCAGACGCGGAAAGCTCTGGCAAAACCCGCGCGTGTCCGAGACCCGTATAATCCAAGTAGCCGATGACGAGATGAAAGACGCCGTGCGCGAGGCCTGCGCACTATTGCGCGCCGGGGAGATCGTCGCCCTGCCGACGGAGACAGTCTATGGTCTGGCGGCGGATGCCTTCAACCCCGAGGCGGTCGCCAAGGTTTTCGCAGCCAAGGAGCGACCCTCGTTTGATCCGCTGATCGTCCACATCGCGTCGCGTGGGGATTTGAAAAACGTGGCGATCGTGCCGGATGACATCGCGGAAACGGTGAACCAATTGACCGCCGCCTTTTGGCCAGGACCGCTGTCCTTGATTTTACCAAAGCACCCCGACGTGCCGGATCTGGTGACGAGCGGGCTGCCGACGGTGGCCGTGCGCCAGAGTGCGCATCCGGTTTTTCGGGCGGTTGGGAAAGAGTTGGGAAACCCGATCGCAGCTCCGAGCGCGAATCGTTTCGGGCGGATTTCGCCCACGTCCGCTTCCGCCGTGATGAAAGAGTTGGAAGGGCGCATCCCGCTGATCGTC
>JBBQDJ010000429.1:0-3711 GCA_038319595.1 Verrucomicrobiales bacterium | reverse complement strand
TGATGGCGAGATTCGGCATGTCGGTTTTCGTTAGATTGCGAATGGTCAATTTCGCAAACAGAGTTTCACCGAGTTTGCTCTGTGTAACTGCCGTGCCGCTGGCATCCACCAACTCGCGCAGGATTTCGACATGCACCGAGTTGGCTTGTTGGGGCAGGTTCTTTGCGAAGCCTTTTTCAATCGTTTGATACCACGCACCCAGTCCTTCGGGGGAGTTTGGGGCAAAGAAGAAGCGAGCCATGCCTTCTGGCACGGTGACTTGCAATTGGCCCGTGGCTGGCTCAGCGAGCACCTTGACGTCCTGACCCTGCACCGAGGCGATGCCGGCCTTTACGCCATTGCTTGCGGCGAGATCCGAGTAGGCCTTGAGCGCCTGCACGCTCCATGCGGCGGAGAGGGTGTGAAAATCCGCCTGCTCGATCATTTCCGTGAGCGGTTTCATCTCCTCGTAGGTGAGTTTTTTCGCAATCTCGGGGAAATGACGACAGAGGATCGTGAAGGTCGTGGCTTCGCAGGTGAGTCTGCTGTTATAGTAGTAATAACCGTATTCCCAATCCTGTGGTAGTGGGGACTTCAATCCCGCGCGGTGAGCCTGGATTAGTGGGAGAGCGGCGCTTTCCTTTTTCAGAAGCCGCCATGTGGCGGCAAGCCATGCGGCGGTCGAATCGCGGTGCCAAAGCGGTTTGGGAACCTTCGCCTCGAGGTAGTCCTGAAGCTTCAGGGCATAGTTGGTGGTGACCTCCTCATTTCGTGTGAGGAGATAGATCGCCGAGGCCCGCATCTCCGCCTCCCAGCGGGTCTGCCAATAGTAGGTCCGGCCACCGGATAGATAAGGATCTGTTAGCTTGGCGTCCGCCATGAAGCGGAGGCGCCGCATGGTGGACTGAAAGAGCCGGGCGGGTACGGGCAAGCCGCTGCTTTTGCACTCCGTGAGGAAGTGTCCGACATACACCGTGAGGTAATCGAAGCCTTGTGGATCATCGGACGCCCAATAACCGAATCCACCGTTGCTCCCTTGACGCCGGATGAGTTGGTTCATCGTGTCGGCGATCGCCTTGGTGGCCTCGGCTTTATCGATGCCGAAATTGGCGTCGTCCTTGAGCACTAGCCACGGAAAGGCGCGGCTGGTGATTTGTTCAGTGCAACCGTGAGGATACTCTTTCAGATAGGCAGACAAGCCGTGGGCCAAGCCGAGCGGGGTGGTGGAGATGACCGCCTGCCGGTCGGAAAATTCATCGAAGAGGGGATGGTTGACCGGCACATCGTGGGAGCCGTTGCGGAACCAGCCGCTCTGGACCTTCGCCGCCCGGGCCACGCCGGGACGGACGCTGAAGGAACTGCTCGCCACCTGTCGGCTGTTTCCACTGGCAGCGGTGAACTTCAGTTCGGCATTGCCCAACCGTGCGGTGGCGCGGCACCGATAGGCCAAAGTGATTTCCTTGCCTATTGGAATCGTTTGAAGCTCCGGTGCAGCACCGATGATTTCCACGCCGCCTTGCGACTGGACTCGGACGTTCACTTGGTCCGTGACCGCATTTCCTTCTAACTGATTGGCGACCGTGACGGAGGCCGTGAATTCATCGCCCGGAACGACGAAGAGTGGCGTGGTAGCAGTTAGGACGAAGTCGCCCTTCACGATGCTCTGCGTTTCCCCGACGCCCACCGAATCCGGCGACACCGCGACAGCCATGATCTTGAGACGACCCGCGAAGTATTCCGGGACCTGATAGAAAACTTCCCTGCGCTGCGGACCGCAGGGCACGATGTCGCTCCAATAAATCACTGGCGCATCCCGACGGCGTTTGAAGGGATTGAGTCCCAGTTCCAGGGTGGGGATGTTCGCGCTGTCTCCGGCCTCTCCATCGCCACCGATTGCCAGTGCTTTGCGTAGCAGGGTGAACTCGGGCAGCAGGACGTCCATCAACTGATAGGTTTCCACTTCCAGTGCGGCGGTGGGCAGCAGGTCTGTTAATGGGTCGGGTGCCTTGTATTTGCTGACGAGATGGATCCCTTCGTCGACTGCCCAGATGACCACGTGGCCTTCCTTGGGCGCGGTGTAGCCGATGGTTAGACGCTCACCGGGTCGCACGCGTTGCGGCGAGTCGAGGGTCACCGTCATCTCGCGATCGCCACGCGCGGCGGGGATGGGCATGATGCCGCTTGCTAACGGATTGAGGAAAACATCGGGCGAATCCAAGGCGCGGGCCATTACGACGTGGAGGTAGGCACCGCCTTCAAGATTGTCCGGCAGGCGGATCTTCTGGACGGAAGACTTGGTATCGCACTTGAACCACATTTCCTGGAGTACCGAGTCCCGTTCGATCGTGATCAGGCCAGCGCCGGTGAAGGGAGTGGTTAGGGAAAACTCGAGTTCCTCGCCTGGCAGCCATTTTTTGTCCGGGAACTTGATTTCCAACTCACCGCTGCGTTCAAGATTCTTGGCAGCGTCGCCTTTTCCAGCGACAAAGAACGGAATCGAGCACAGCGTCTGGCCTGCCGCGTTGCGGAATTCATAACGGAAGCTGCCCGGCTTGTCCACGGGCAGGGCCAACTTTTGCTCAGCGGACGGGAGGGCGACATTCACTGTCTCGATCATTTCGTCGCGCTTCTGCGACTCGTAGGCGAGACTGCCGTTGCGTTGCTTGGTCAGGACCGAGGTGTGTTTGGTTTGAATCAGCACCCGTGTTAGATCGGCAACCACGATCGGTTTGCTATCGGGACCAATGGCCACGATGCCGACTGATACAGGATCGTGTTCGTCGAGGTAATTGAGACTGCGATCAGTCTTTAGACCGATCAGATAGGCTTGGCGGGAAACCAGCGTGCTCAACTCGGTGCGCACGCCCCGTCCGCCGTCGGCTTCGAAGCCTTCTAACTCCACTCGCGCCCGCAGCATGGGGGCGGTGTGGGCTTCTAGGTTCAGTGGTAGGAGTGCCCGGCCTTGGGCATCGGTCGTGCCGTCGCTCAGGGGGATGTCCCGCGAGTCGAATTGATTATCCCCAGCCAGTCCGAACTGCCAGCCCGGCCATTTGGAGAAATAGGGAGTCGTCGGTGAGAGGTGAAGGGTGGCCGCGATGCGGCGTTCGGCGGCGGGAATGCCGAAGAGGGTGTCGAGTTGCACGGCCACTTCCAAGTTTTCGGGCGAACGCCATCCGTCGCTGGGGCCGGGTTGAAATTCCGCCTTGATCTTCAGGCGATCGGGTTGGAACTCCTCGACCCGGACGATGGTTCCGCCGAGATAGGTAGCCCCCTGCCTTGCTTGTTCTGCCGCAGGCCTGGGGCGCATCAATTGCACTTTCCAGGGCCCTGTCGGTGCCGTTTCCGCCGTTGGGACAGTTTGCGAAAAGACTCCTCCCGCCGCGAGGTTCAGCGGGTAGCGACCCGCCACATCCTCCTTTGCATTGATCACTACCAACTCCAGCGGGAGACCAGTTAGATCACCCGACCAGTCGCGCTGGCGGACGATACCGGCCACGTGGATCGGCTCACCCGGGCGATAGATTCCGCGCTCGGTGAAGAGCGAGGCTTCTAACGCTGATTTCTCGCTGTAGGCAACACCGCCGACATCGAAGCGCGATGTGTCGAGGTGCCGATCATCCTTTGCCCACGGAATGAATGCGAGGTCGTCGCCTTTTTTTGCCACGAGGGCCACCGGGGATTTCTCGCGCTGCAAACCGCGCAGCGAGGGCAGTTCGGCTTTTCCGAAGCTGT
>JBBQDJ010000428.1:0-3711 GCA_038319595.1 Verrucomicrobiales bacterium | reverse complement strand
CTCATCGACTGGTGCATCATGCCGAATCATGTGCATGTGCTGATTCGGCTGCTGGATGACACCTCGCTGGGGAAGATCATCAAGCACTGGAAGGCTCCATCAGCGATTCGGATCAATCAGGCGGAGGGGCGAGCGGGTTCGGTTTGGATGCTGGACTACCATGACCGGGTCATTCGTGACATGGATCACTTTTACAATGCGAAGGCATACATCAGGAATAATCCGGTGAAAGTCGGGCTTTGTGAAAACCCCGAAGACTGGATTTTTTCAAGCGCAGGCAGCCATTGGAGCGCGGAATTAATTCCGCCTAAGGAAACCGGTTCGCGCGAAATAAATTTCGCGCTCCCGGTTTCGGGCTCCGCCCTCAGCGGTCATCTGGACCTCCGCTGCGAGGTGCGTCCCGACGGCGTGCCTTTCATTTCCCATCAGAGTTTCCGCGCGCCGATTCATCTGAGCAAATCGCATCTTGATCAAGGGCATCTCGTCCAGAGCATCGTGAATCCGACGGCGGGTTTCTTCGATGGTGACCAACTGCAAGTGAACATCGAAGTCGCGAGTGGCGCGAAACTGGTGCTCAGCACACCTTCCGCCTCCCGCGTCTATCGGACGCGCTCGGGAGCAGCGGCGGTGAGTTGTCAGAGATTCAGTGTCGGCGAAAAAGCATCGCTGGAGTGGATTCCCGAGCCCTTTATTCCCCACGCCGGTGCTCGTTACGCCCAGCAGACGGAAATCCATCTGCATTCGGCGGCGAGCTTGCTGTTTTTCGACTGGATCGCCCCCGGACGGGTGGCCATGGGAGAGATTTTTGCCTATCAGCATCTTCGCTGGGAACTCGATCTCTTCCTCGACGGCAAGCTCATCGCCCGCGAGCGCTACGATCTGCGGCCGGACGATCATAGCCTGGAAGCGCTGCGGGCGAAGTTTCCCGCCGCGCATTACCTCTCGGTCTATGCAGCCGGAAAAATGGCGGAAAACTGGCCCGCCAAAACCTTGGATGCCTTAACCGGAGAGGATGTTTATCTCGGCCATGGCCCATTGTCCGGCGGTGTGCGGGTGATCCGGGCAATATGCCGCGATAGCTTGGCCACGCGCAAGCTGTTGGAGACGCTGCGCCCGTTGCTTTACTCTGCAGCGGAAATGAAACCGCCAGCGCTGGGGCGGCTTTTCGTCTGACGGCACCCTCGGAGAAATGAAAAGGCGCGGAATCGTTTCCGAATTCCGCGCCTTATACATATCCCCCCACGCGAGGGATAGCGGCAATGATTGCAGATGGTTTCCCCCCGGAACCCGATCTGCTTGCGCGCAGGCGTGAGGTTGGGAAGACAACTACCCGGGTATTACGGATATGTAAATAATAAAGTTTTAAAAAATTAAATTCCCTCAGTCGTTCTCCTGAAGGAAATAATGGTGTAGAGCTTCCAAAGAGCCGTGGCCATGGGCCGCGCGGGCGATGAAGCCCCCGGTGGAGTGGATTTTTGCTCGGACGTCCGCCACCGCGTTGGCCGGGCAGGCGGTCATCCCGGCGTTGGCGGGATCGAGCATTTCCAAGTCGTTATGGCTGTCGCCGATGGCGAAACGGCGGCTGACCGGGAGCTGATAGTGCCCGGCGACGTGGGTCAGGCTGCTGCCTTTCTGGAAATCCCGGTGGCCGAAGCGCAGGTAGATCGAGTTCCGCTGCCACGAGAAATGCGGCTCCGCAGCGACGATCGGACCGATGTGATCGACGATCCATTCCATTTCCTCCTCGGTTTTCGAGATGATGCCGGCAGGTTCTCCCTCCAGTTCGATCCATTGGGCCCCGGTGTGCTGTTCGACTTCGCGACGGAGATGGGCAAGCAGTTTTTTCGAATGCTTGAAGAGTCCGTGGATTTCCTTTTCACAGCGTTGGTTCCATTTTTTTTCCGGCAGCCAGCGTCCGAAATTGTTAGGAAAGTAAACCTCGCGCTCGCGGGCGACGACCCAGTCCGGCAGAAAGGGAAAGCGGCTTTCGATAAAACCCTCGACCATTTGCGGCATCGAGCGCCCGGTATTGATTCCCCAGACGATGCCTTGTTCCTCGCGCAGCATCCGGATGATGTCGAAAAAGGCGACCGGCACCGGCGGGTGGTCCGAGGCGCAGTGCAGGGTGCCGTCGAAATCGAAGGAAAGGATCGCAGTGGCGGAGGAGGGGGCGGGAAGAGTTTGCATGGATGGCATGGAAGCGTCTGGCGCGAAACTAGGCGGATTTTTCGCCGAAAGACATTCACATTCTTTCCGCATTGCCTTTGGACCTTGCCTCCACGCTTACTTGTTCCTTAGATGACATTCCATCGGCTGATGAGCGCGTGATCTCATCCGCTAACACTCGCCTCAATTTGAACCCTCCCCTCCGATCATGAACCGTTTCTTACTCTCCTTCTTATCTGGACCGTTTCTCGTCTGTGCGATTCTTTTTACTGGGACCAATCGTGGGCATGCGGATCTGTTTGTTTCACAACTGGGTGCCAGTAAAATCGGAAGATACCGCTCGGATGGATCGATCGTGAACGCGTCCTTGATTACTAACGCGGTCTCTCCAACCGCTATTCTCGTTTTCGGTTCGAATATCTATGTGGCCAGCTCCGGCCAAGCCATTGCCCGCTACAATCTGGATGGCAGTCTTTCGGCGGGCGGATTCATCACCGGCCTTACCCAACCGGTGGGTCTCGCTACCGACGGGACCTCGCTTTACGTCTCAAATTACGCTACCGGCATCATCGGGAAATACGATCTCGCCACCGGCGCGACGACCAATGCCTCCCTCATCACCGGCCTGGATCATCCGCGGGGTCTTCTTTTTCATCAGGACATGCTGTATGTCGCCAATTTCGATGACGATACGGTGAAGAGCTTCTCCCCGACGGATGGCGCGGCGAATGCCACCCTAGTATTGCCAGCTGGCTCCGGTCCCGTCGCATTGGCGGCCACCGCGACGGGCAACCTCCTGGTTGCCAGCTACAACACGGGAAAAGTGGGAGAATATACCCCGAATTTTGCGACCGTGGATGACTCCCTTCTCACCACGGTGGTAGCTCCCTCGGGCATCGTCTCCTTGACTGGTGGCAAATTTGCCGTGGTGAGTGCGGCTGGCACCGTCGGGACCTATACCGCCACCGGCAAGGCGGTGAATGCGGCCTTGTTGACCAACTTAGGCGGCGCATTCGCGATCGCCGCGACAGCGACAGACACCCCTTATCCGAAACCCACGCTTGTCGTGAATGGTTCCAAGAAATTTTCCACTTCGAGCAGCCAGGTGACTTTGAAAGGTACCAGCGAGAACGCGACTTCCGTGAAGGTGAAAGTTGGTGCAAAATCCGCGAAATCCGCAACCGGCACGGCCAAGTGGACTTACGCCGCGAAACTCGAAACCGGTGTCAACAACATCACGGTCGTTTCCAAAGGCCCAGGCGGCGCTTCGAAGTCGGTGAAACTCACGATCACTCGGAAGCCCGCTCGCTGACCCCGCCGCCCTTTCCGGGCCGTGCTGCTTCTGATAGAACGTCACGGCACCATGTCAGTGCCATCAGTGAGTAGCCGGTGCCGTAGGCTTGGTGGTAGTCGTAGAGCGGATAGTCCCACCACGAGCCGTCTTTTTCCTGCCGCTCTAGCAGGATGGCGGCGAGGCGGTTCGCATAGGCGGCTTGCTTTTCCTGGGGCAGAAGTCGCACCGACTCGGTGAAATAATAGATGCCG
>JBBQDJ010000427.1:0-3725 GCA_038319595.1 Verrucomicrobiales bacterium | reverse complement strand
ATAACTCGCATATTGGCTACCTGCGGTCTCAAAGATATGTTTGCGCGAACTGTGATTCCCGCGTGAGTGTCGGATTAGACACGCGCCATCACGCAGCAAACCAAGTAGCTACAAGTTTCGGTCGCGGCGATGTCACGAAATTTGGAGTTTTTGGAAGTCCCCTAAAGACACTCCTTGAGACCGGGCACGGCTTACCCTGGCCTAAGAAGAAAGAGCCCTAACGGGTCCCAGGTCGGACACCACCGTGCGTATGGTTTTGACTCCGTGCCTCCGTCCATGCGCGGTGGCTTCGCAACGGGGATTACCGCGGCCATGGCATTCTCCTAGCCTTCATTCCTAAGGTCGGTCGCCCTTCCGCAATTGGCTTCAGATGGTAGTCTCTTTCATTTTCATGTTCTGGTTTCCCTACAAGGGACTTGCACCCCATTTACATCGCGCCCATGATGGGCCTCACAATACGAGTTACGGCAATTTCACCCGTAGTATGAACCTCCACTCCTGTCTCAACGTGCGTCCCTGCTGATAGGGATCGCTGCGTTCCAGACGTTCTCTAAGCAAATGCGTGCCAGGCTCCGCAGAAAGAAGAATAGGCGTGGGGAAGATCCCCATACGCGGTTGATCATGGCCGCACTTGAGGGAAATCACGCAACGATGAAGCGCTTGCTTGCCAAGGGCCATGACGTGAATTCTGCCAACGATGAGGGAGAGACTGCATTCAGTTGGTGCTGTCAGTATAATCGACTGCGGTCAGCACAGTTCCTTTACAAACATGGAGCTGAGGTGAACGTCAATCTGATAGGAGCGCCTAATCCGCACGACCCATCTGCACCAAGGGAAATTG
Organism: Verrucomicrobiales bacterium; assembly: GCA_038319595.1. Lineage (GTDB taxonomy): Bacteria > Verrucomicrobiota > Verrucomicrobiia > Verrucomicrobiales > Akkermansiaceae > Luteolibacter. Next base: position 2,884 of record JBBQDJ010000427.1, on the reverse strand, counting down.
CCTATCCTCTCGATATTGCAGTTTGCTGGGCCTCGCCGGGATTCAGAAAATGGCTTAAGTCCATTGGCGGGAAGAGAAAAAAGGATTTCAAGGAATGGAGTTGGCCGCCTCGCACTAAACCCGAATGGTGATCCTTATCACGGTCACGGCGCGGGCGAGACGATTTTTTCTTAAGGCGAAACCGCGAGCCGCTCGCTTGTCGCTTCGCGCTCGAAGAGGAATCCGTTCTCCTTGTAGGTCTTCAGGCGGAAGTGGGTGGCGGTGGAAATGACACCGTCGAGCGAGCTGAGCTTTTCGGAAACGAACCGTGCGACTTCGCGGAGGTCAGAGCCTTCGACCACCACCATCAGATCGTAACCGCCACTCGCGAGATAACAGGAAACTACCTGGTCAAAGCGGGCGATGCGCATGGCGAGCCGGTCGAAGCCACCGCCGCGCTCGGGTGTCACCTTGACCTCGATGAAGGCGGAAACGGATGTATCGCCAGTCGCCTCGGGATTCACCACCGCGTGGTAGCCAAGGATGGTGCCATCAGCTTCCCAAGCCGCCACGCGGACGGCAACGGCATCCTTTTCCAAGGAGAGCAAATCGGCGAGTTCCTGATCGGAAATACGGGCCTTGCGGCGGAGAAGTTGAAGGAGTGAATCGGAGGACATGGGAAGAAGTTGCTAGTGTTCAGTTTGAAGTTTTTAGGAAGAAGGAGCCGGCCACGCCGAACTCTGGAGATCTTTGCTGAAAACTGAACACTGAAAACTGAAATCTTGTTCAATCCCCCAAGCAAATGCCGACGGCCTTGGCGGCGAGGACGAGTTCGCTGTCGGGCTCGACGAGGCGGAGTTGGTGGACGGCTTCCTCGATTTCCACGGAATCGACATGGTAGGCTTGATAACTGACCATGCGGCCGAAGGCGCCTTCCGACGCGAGTTTCACGGCCATCACACCGAAGCGCATGCCGAGGATGCGGTCGAGCGAGGTGGGTGAGCCACCGCGTTGCAAATGCCCGAGCACGCAGGTCCGCGCGTCCTTGCCGGTGAGCGACTGGATTCTCGCCGCGACGCGCTCACCGATCCCACCGAGGCGAACTTCGCCGGCGCAGTGGGCATCGATGGTGATGACTTCGCCGTCCGGCATATGGGCTCCCTCCGCCACGACGACGAGCGTGCTGTGATGGCCTTGGGCATCGCGGTTGTTGATGAAGTCGGCGATTTTCTCGAAGGAAAAAGGGATTTCTGGCAGCAGCACGACGTTGGCACCGCCGGCGATGCCACCCCAGAGGGCGATCCAGCCGGCGTGGCGGCCCATCACTTCGAGGACCATCACGCGTTTGTGGCTTTCGCCCGTGGTGTGGAGGCGGTCGAGGGCATCCACCACGGTGGAAACCGCGCTGTCGAAGCCGAAGGTAAACGCGGTGGCGCTGAGGTCGTTGTCGATGGTTTTCGGCACGCCGATGATGGGCCAGCCTTCTCGATAGAGTTGCAGACCGGTCGTTAGAGACCCATCGCCGCCTACGACGATCAGCGCGCTGATTTCTAACTGCTCCATCGTCTTCTTCGCCTTGGCGACGATCTCCGGCGGGACCTCGGCGATGTCGCCTTGGCCGATCTTCGCAGCGAAATGGCCCTTGTTGGTCGTGCCGAGAATGGTGCCGCCGAGTTTCAAAATCCCGATGGTGTCCTTCGGTTTCAGCACGGTGTAATCACCCGGCGGCAGCAGGCCTTCGAAGCCATCGCGGAAGCCGATGACCTCCCAGCCGAGTTGGTCCGCCGCGCCGACGACACCGTGGATGACCGCATTAAGACCGGGACAATCCCCGCCGCTGTTAAGGATTCCGATTCTCATGAATTGGTGTGGAGGGAAAAATTACTGCGGCGTCGGCATGCTGAGAAACTCGCGGTTCCGGTCCTGCACCAGCGCGCCGGATTCCAACCACGGGTCGTAGATCCCCCAGCCCTGTTGGATCAGGCCGCGGGCGCGGTTGAAACGATCCGGGTTGTTGAGAACCACCACGATCAGTCGACGCGGCGTCGCTCCTTTGGTTCCATCTGGTTTCATGCGGACGAGCGGCTCTCGGTCCATACAGACCGCCACGCAAGGTCCGGCAGCAGCCGTTGTGCCGGTTTTCACGCCCAGAATTCCCGGCTCGCCGATGAGTTCGTTGGTGTTCTTGACCTTAAATCCCTTTTTCCCAACGGCAGTGGTTAGGCTAACTTGCCGCTCCTTCTGGCGGACGATAAAATTAAAAGCATTCCGCTTCATCGCGTAGGCCGAAAGCCGGGCGACGTCCGCCGCCGTCGAGTAGGCTTTCGCTCCGGGACGCTCCAAGCCGTGGGGATTGGCGAAACGGGTGGAAGTCATGCCCAATGCTTTGCCCAGCTTGTTCATTTCCTCGACAAAAGTCACCACGGGATCTCCGCCTCTTCCCCGGCGGGTGAGGATTTCCCGGCCCACGTGATCGGCGATGCAGAGTGCGGCGAGATTGTCCGAGCCGAGGAGCGCCGAGTAGAGCGCGTCTCGCAGGGTGAGTTGGTCGCCGGGCTGGAGATTCATGGGGTTCGGTCCGCCGACAAGCGTGACGGTCTGCGGCACCGTGACCATGACGGTGCCGAGATCACTGCCGGTGGCAGTCGCCCAATCCACAGTGACGACCCCGGTGGCGATTTTCGTGAGGCTGGCGATCGGGCGCTTGGCGGCGGCGTTGGATGCCACCAGAATTTTTCCCGAATAGGACTCCACCACCATCACGCTTTCAGGTTCCTGGGCGGAAAGGAGGGCGGGCAAGAGGGCTGCGGCAAGAGCCAGTGTTTTGAGGATCGGGAACTGCTTCATGGAGGTCAACGCGCGGAGCGTATCGTGCGAAATTGGCAACTCAACACCAAAGGCGGGG
>JBBQDJ010000426.1:0-3726 GCA_038319595.1 Verrucomicrobiales bacterium | reverse complement strand
CATGATGGTGCCGTCGGGATAGGTAAACTCAACGTAGTGGTGATCGTAGATTTCCCCCCAATCTTTCCCGATCCGCTTGGTCCGCCCGCCGACTCCATTCGCCTTCACCGGATGCGCTCCCATGAACCAGTTGCTGACGTCTAGATTGTGGATGTGCTGTTCGCAAATGTGATCACCGCAGATCCAGTTAAAGTAATACCAGTTTCGCATCTGATATTCCATCTCGGTCATGCCTTCCTTGCGCGCTCGGGTCCAAACACCCCCTCCGGACCAATAGACCTGGGTGCTTGAGATCTCACCGATCATGCCTTCTTTGATTTTTGCCAGCGTCTCAAGATAACTGTTCTGATAGTGCCGCTGCAGCCCGCAGACCACTTTAAGATTCTTTTGATCTGCCACCTTCGCCGCTTCGATCACCTTGCGGATTCCCGGGCCATCAACCGCGACCGGCTTCTCCATGAAAATATGCTTCCCCTGCGCCACGGCATACTCGAAGTGGGCCGGCCGGAATCCCGGAGGCGTGCAAAGCAAAACGAGATCCGCACAGTCGATCGCCTTCTTGAAGGCATCGAACCCATGGAATCGACGTTCCTCGGGCACATCCACGCGGTCACCGAACTGCTTGGTCAGCGTCGCGTGCGCACCGGTGAGATTGTCCTCGAAGGCATCCGCCATTGCTACGAGTTTGGTTCCGGGAACCGTGAGCGACTGAGTGGCGGCTCCGGTGCCGCGCCCGCCGCAGCCGATCAGGGCGACCTTGATCACTTTCCCGCCCTCCTGTGCGGAGGCGATGCCGGGAAGCAGCGAAGCGGCGGTTGCGAGGGATGCCGCTTTCAGGAAGCTGCGGCGGTCGGTGTGTTGCAGAATTTCGGAGTATTCCATTTCACGGCTGCATACGCCGCCACTCCACCGGCTTTATCGCCATCTTCAGAGACAGCAGCAACGAACCAACACCCTCCAGCTGTCAATTCTCGAAAAAAAATTGGATCAGTCGCTTTCGGCGGGGGGGGCGTTGATCGCGCTCTCCGATGGTCCGGCTATTCCTCCTGATTGATGCGCGACTAACCGATTTTCACAAATGGCAATCCTGACAAGAGTTGCGGATCCTGCGAGGCTTGCCAGCCGGTTTGCGATTTGCAAAAGCCCGTCCCCCGCCTCTTCATCTGGGGCAACGAACGACGCATTCGCGGCGTATTGCAACGCTTCGGTTGCGATCTGCATCCTTCAGGCTGTCTCTCAATCAGCAGTGCTGAACCTGCGGAAGGTTAATTTTGTCGGAAAACCCTAGGTTTGTGGAGCGAAACGAAGAGTTCCCCAATGTGGCTTGGCCATTGCTCATCGAAATGTTGTATGAAAACCAAATCAAACACACTGGATTCCACCTCGGCGGATAACATCGCCGAAAATAAGACTCCTTCCCGCTTCGCGAAAGTCAGTCGAATTCTATTGGCGACCTTGTGCGTGTCGCTTGTTTCTGCGGCCGCTCCGTCAGCTCTCGCCGCGATACCAAACGGCGTTTATCAATTCACCAGTTCCACTGGGTCGGTGAAATTCGATGGCAATACCATCAGCCTTCCGCAATCGGCCGTGAAAAGAATCGCTGGAGTCCTGAATGGGGAGATCACGGTTCGGAACAAGACCTTAGATCTCAACAAGAACGCCACGAAGAAGATAGTGTATGAGCTTGGAAACGACCTCAATTTTGATGCGACTGCTAGTGTCACGGGTCCGAACTCGATCACACTCGTTAAAGAAGGTTCTATCTACATCGGCAGCACTGAAGGACGGATCGTGACTTCGTTCGAAGGCAACTTCCACGGCGAGACCTTCTCGGGAGAGCTGAGAACGGATTTGACCGCCAAAGTGGAAGGGAAAATCCTTCGATTAACGATTAAATTCTCTGGCGAAACCTTGGGCTCAGGGTTCAGCGGCAAGCTGGTGATCGTCGCGAAGCGCTGATTCGATTGGCTTCAAACAAAACCCGGCAAAGACTTCTGATGCCGACCGATTTCCTTGAGGGAGATCCGGTCGGCATTTCTTTTTTACTGTGGCAGGGTGGCCTGAACCGTGGGCATGAATTGGATCTTGAATTGCTGACTCGCGGATCGGCAGGGCGGTCGAGGAAGGCTTCCTGATAGAGTGGCACGTCATCAAGAGCGGCAACCACCGATGAACAGGATTAACACAGATAGAAGTCCAAGATCATCGCTCATTATCAGCGGAAATCCTGTTCATCTGCGGTTCAATTCTTCGATCTTCATGCTTAAACTGACGGTATGGAAAGTCTCGTCCCCGCGCATGGACGAGACGTCCATGCCCCGTACTTCGCCCACTGGTTGCCATTGGAAATTTAAGGATCACCACGATTTCCTGCAAAAAATTCCTGAAAACTTTGCAGGGGAAATCGTTAGTCTATCCATTGACAATCCGCCGGCCCCCGCCAAAATTGGCGGTGCACTTTAACAGATTGCAGGTGCAAAAAAATGAGGTGCTTCCCGGGTGGGAAGCACCTTTTTTTCTATCAGAGATGGGCCGCCCGAATCGTGCGGAATCGCTCTGTTAGTCTGCCAGATCCTCGTTGAAGAAGATCCGGATGAACTTCATTTTCCTGACCTCGTCGAACCCGTGTTCGAGGATGGCGTCAGGCTTGGCGGCAAGCGCGGGCTTGATGCGGATTTCGACGCCGGTATCGAGTTTCATCGAGGTGCGGATTTTCTTCTTCGCCTTGGTGACATCCTTCTTCGAGATCTCGAACGTGTCTTCGAGTTTATGTCCTTGCTCCTCCTCGACCTTGCTGCGGTGCGCGGCGAATTTCGCCTTGGCCTCCGGCGTTTTCAGAACCTCGGTTTCGAACTCATGGAGGCTGAAGTTTTCCTTCTCCTCGAAGTAGCTGATCGCATCGCGGGCCGCGTTCGCGGTGTCCCACGGTGGGGTGTCGTCATCGGCGGTGGGCTTTTCCTTTTTCTCCTTTTCCAGAAAGGCGACGGCCATATTCGCATATTTGTTCGTCAGGAACGGACTGTCGGTGATGGGGATGACGCCGAGGAAATCCCGCACCCAGAAGCGCGAGTCGGAGCCGGTGCGGTCAAAAGTGAGGACATAGTAGCCCTTGGTCGCGAGGTGGTTGAGAATCAGGCAACCCTTGTCGATTTTCTCAGGATTGATGCCTTGCTCGGTGTGCAGTTCGAGGTCGCCGTCGCGAGTTGAAATGCTAAGGAACGGCTCCACCCGCTCGGACTTGAGGATGCAGAGGCCCTGGGTCAACTGGCCGTCGATGTCGATGTCCTTGATGAGGGAAATGCAGAGGTCGCCGGATTTGATGTTGGGGTGGTTCGACTTGGCATAGAGCCGCTTGGCGATATCGCAACCTTTCTCTAACAATCCGTCGTCGGACGCGAAGATGGCGGCGACACAGACATTCATCTCGTGTTGGTCCAGCGACGAGTGATGACTGAAGCGATGCGCGGTGAGGTTTTTGAACGGCTTGAGGAAAATGGCGGCCAGAGGCTCTTGGTCCTTTTCGTCGATTTTAAAAACCTCCTTCGAAGTCTGGAGCGGTTCATCGCGCTGGGGATGGCCGACCTTGGCGAGGACGAGCCCGATGGCGGTGGCGGAGGTGAAACGAATCTTGGCGGACATGGGGGCAGGAACCTAGAGGACCCCGGCCGATTGGGAACTCCGAAATGGAAAATTTCCCCGCTGTCGGAGGACAGGTGACTGTCAGAA
>JBBQDJ010000425.1:0-3746 GCA_038319595.1 Verrucomicrobiales bacterium | reverse complement strand
ACAGATCGGTCGTGTGGAAGCCGGTCAAGCGGTGACAGTCGCATTCAACTCCCCCCGGCACGGCTGTCACAGCATCCCTTTCCTTGAAAATGAATCCAGAGCTCGCCGAGGGCAGGATATGACCATTGCCAGAAACTTCCTTCCATGCCTCCCAAGCCAATGTGGCTACTGCCTGCCAGTAGATCCGAGACCCACAATCACCCTCAGGGTCGTGATCCGGCGGTTTCGAAACCCCGTCTCGCGGGCGACGCATTCCGTCCCGAAACCATGGGGTTCCGTCAGATGAAAGTTTCCGCTCAGTCGCCGCAGGATCCGTCGATGCAATCTATGCAGAAGCGGTTGGCTCGGAAACGGAACATCCAAATCCGGGTGACGTCGGGCATTGCTGCCCTGCTGGCGATCGCTGCAATCCTCCAATACAGTTCGTTTTTTGCCAGGGATCGAGTGTATCCCCTGCCGAAGACATCCAAAGTCTCCGTCAAAAACCCGCCTTCCATGGCATCGCCCGCCGATAAGTCGCCAGCATCCACTGTTCGCAAGCAAGATGTCACGGAGCAACCGGATCCTCGCGACCTTGCCCCAAAATAGCGCGGCGTGGGCAAAGGAACCCTTCGGACGGCTCCGACATGTCGGCCAGTGTGAAAGCGGCGACTTGTCCCTCGCAGGCCGATAAAAACTCATCTCGCTCACGCTCGCGGGTTCATTTCGAGGTTGAAAACCTTCCGTGACTCCTTCCACTCACGGTCCAAAAGATGGTGCGTATCGGCAAGGCAGGCTCAGAACGTCACGCCAATCGCAAAATGGAGCGTTCCGATCGGTTCACCTGGATCCTGGGTGAGGTTGTAGCCGTATTCCAGTCGCACCGGGCCAATCGGTAGGTCGAGACGCAGTCCGAGACCGGCGGCGAGATTGACCTTCGCCGAGGTAATCTCGTCGTAGCTGCGGGAAAGCGAACCGGCGTCGAGAAACACCACGCCTTTCACACTGCCGCTAAGGGTGCGGATGAGCTCGGCATTGGAATGCCACGACGCTTCACCACCGGTCGGATAGTCGTTCGCCTGGGGGCCCAATTCACGCTCCGGAAAACTGCGCACGCTGTTGGCCCCCCCATTGAAATAGCGCAGATCGATGGGCAGTGCTCCACCGTTCCCGGACGGCACCAGCAGGCCCCAGTCACCCCCGAGGGCCACCTCGTATTTTGAATTGAGCTTGCGATACCAGCCCCCGCTGATGCCCGCCGAGGCATAGGCGCTGGAAACGGTTCCCACGGCCGCGCCGATTTCTAGCGGCACGGCCAGGTGCCAGCCGTTCTTCGGCAGCACGGGACTGTCGCGAAAATCCAGCGTCTGCGTGAAGCTCAGCCTCGGATGGGTGTAAACTGTTTCGCCAAGTTCGGCGGTCGGGAGTCCGTCCTCGCTCAGGTTCACGATGGAATACCCTGCTAACAGATCCATCGTGTAGTGGTCCCCTATCTTCCAGATCACCTTGCCTTCAAGCCCTGTTTCCAGCGAGCTGTAGCCCTCACGGGTGTAGTTCAGCGCATAGGCCCGGATCGAACCGGCCACATCGTTTCCGAACAGCCATGGATCGGTTAGTTTGGTCTCGCCGAGCACGCCCTTGGAGCTGAACTCGAATCCGCTACTGAAGCCGAGGAGTTCGCCCCACAGGTTCCGGTCGGCATAGGTGATCCGGAAAAGCGGCCCCTGATAGGAATCCGCCCCGGCGGCGAAACTCAGCTGTCTGGCCTTGCCTTCCTCCAGATGCAGCGTGGCGTCGATGGAGTCCTCACCGACTGGATTCCTTTCGAGACGGACGGAGGAAAACGCCCCGGTCGCTAACAGCCCGCGGATCCGCTTGTTCATGGCCGCCTCGTCATACCACTCCCCTTCGAGAGTCTTCATGCGGGACTCGATCCGGGCGGGATTGGTAATGACCAGGCCCTCGGGGTGGACCTTTTGCAATTTCACCCGCTTGCCGAGCTCGATCGAGAATTCCGGAATGAAGCGGTCCTGCTCGAGGCTGCGGGACATGGTGATTTTGGAGTCAGGATAACCCCGGCTGGTGAAGGACTCGTCCACGGCGAGGCGCATCGCATTCAGGTTTCCCGTGGTGGCGACCTTTCCGTAGTAAGGCTCCGCAGTGAGCTTGGTTTGCAGTTGTCCTTGCAAGGCGGTGCTGGTGATCCTCGCAGGCGAAATTCTAAACCTCGGGCCGGGTGCCACGTTGATGGTTAGATTGACACGGCCGCTGGCGGGATCGGTCATGCGATTGGCGATTTCCGCGGTGGCCGCCCAGTAGCCCCGGGCGTTGAATTCTTGGCGGATATTGTCCAACCCGGCCGCTACGTCGCCCTCGCGGAACGGCGGATCGGGAGAAATAAAGGCGCGGTCCTTGTCCGCCGGGCGGGAGTAAATTTTGACAAGTTTCTTGGTCTCTTCGGGCGGCACCCCGTTCAGCGTGACCGTGCCCAGCGAGAGCCGAGGGCCTTCACGCACCGTCAACCGGATTTCCGAGCGACTCACAATTTTCCAAGACACGCTGACTTCCGGGTAGCCATCCTTTTGCATCACCTGCCGGACGAGGAACGCGGCGTCATCCGCCAACGAGGCGGAGGCGTCGCTGTTTCTAACATGCTCCAAGCGTCCTCCCATCAACCCGAGGACCTGGTCACTGGAATAGCGCGTCGTTCCCTCGATCACCACCCGCGTCTCCCCCGCGGCGGCGAGCGCCGTTAGCAACAGGACAAGACCGGTGCGGAATGAGTTCATCGGAAGGAGAGACGCCAGATGACAAGAAAACGGGAGTCCCCCGTCGCACCCACACCGGCGGAAAAGAACCAGCGATCGGTTAGGGAAATCGTCGCCGTGGAAAAGGAGTCACTCGTATAGGGATCCGCCTCAGCAAGACTGAAGTCCACGCGGTCGAGCAGCGCTAACAGAGGCCGGAGCTGCTTGCCGAAGCGGAAGCGGCCGCGCCGGATTTCCTCAGCCAGTAACTGCAGGGCACGCGACGAGGCGGTCTGAGGATTCTCAAGACCGGTGGTGGTGGTGCCGGTGGCAAGCAGGGTCATGATCTCGTTCTCCGGCAGCGGCGGATTCGAGGTCAGCACGAGCTGGGGATTCGAGGCCAGGCCATAAGCGTAAAGAGTGACGACGTAGGGGCGCGGCTCGGCGGTGCCGCGGATTTCAAGAATCGGGTCGAAACCGGAAGCCGGTTTGAAACTGATGGTGCCCTTGCGGACGTCTAAGGTGCTGAAGGGCAGGCTCGCCTTGAAATCCTTGATCCTGAATTCCCCGTCCGGTGCGGGTGCCGATAAGCTGCCGCCGATCCTGATGCTGCCATTGACTTCGCCGCTTGCGAGGTTTCCACGGATGAGTAACGGCTCCTCGGTCTTCACCGTGACATCCAGACCCCAGCCTGCAAACGGCGCGGGAAGCGTGGCGGTTTTTGTTCTTGGTGGATCGATCTTCGGCAAGGCCGCCGCCGACGGGCCGGTGAATGGCGTGCCGATGGGTAGCAACTCGATGTCCCGATAGAAAATGCTGTCCACCGCACCGACCGTGCCGGACAGCACCGCCCGCTCCCACGGGCCCTGTAGCCGGAGATCGGCATTCGCACGGAGGATCAGAAAATCGTCGCGCCGCAGCGGCAGATGGTTTCCTTGAAGCCGAAAATTGATATCGCCTAACTTGCCATCGCTGATCGCCAGTGTGCCACCGCCCTGCAGCGTTCCGCCGGCGATGGTG
>JBBQDJ010000424.1:0-3767 GCA_038319595.1 Verrucomicrobiales bacterium | reverse complement strand
AGCAGTTACTCCCGCTGGTCCGCCATCCGGAAACCGCCGAACCGCGGATGCGGCGGTTCTATCCGGACGGGAAGCCTGCGCCGGTGGGCGTTTCAACATTCAATGTCAGCGGCGAGGTAGTCACTAACGGTGATTTCAAATCGGTGGAAATCCTGACCGATAATTTCGACAACAAGCGTCTGGTGTTTGTGGATACCGCAGGTGAATTGAAAATTGACTGGGAAAGCTGGGTGGGCTGGTCGGAAATGCCGTGGGCCGAGTTCCGTTCCACCAAGCCGGATTCCGCAAAGGTTTTCCGCGTCGCCCTCAGCCCCGTGGATTACTACAACTTCGATTTCCTCGATGAAGCGAAATGGCAGTCCTATCGGTTGGTTTCACCGGACCAAGAGAGCTCGATCTATGGCTATGCGGAGCGGGGCGGAGAGTTAGAAAAGCGCCTCCGGCCCGGTCCCGATTCGAGTTCAGTTCCGCTCATCCTCAAGCTGAAATATCCCACCGGCACGAGGTCCGACGATCAGGTGGAAATTGAGAGCCTCGTCAACGAAGGCTGGGTGGAAGAGAACGCCAAATGATACCAACGACTTACGACAAAGCCCAGGAGCTCAATCTCGACCCGATGATCTACGGCACCTTCGCCGAGATCGGCGCGGGGCAGGAAACGGGAAATTACTTCTTCCGCGCCTCCGGCACCGCCGGACTGGTCGCGAAAACGATCTCTGCCTATGACATGACGATGAGCGATGCCATCTACGGCCACTCGGATCGCTATGTCTCGGCGGGCAGGCTCGCTGCGATGCTCGATCACGAATACGGCATTCTGTTGGAGAGACTCGCTCCGAAACGAGGATCCAACACCACCTTCTTCTCATTCTGCAACACCGTGCGCGCCCGTGGTTGGAAGGATACCGGCGAATGCCACGGCTGGCTGGGCATCCGCTATCAGATGAAGCCCGGCGATCCACCGTCGGACATCACTCTCCACGTCCGCCTGCTCGACGTCCGGTCGATCGACCAGATGGAGGCGCTCGGTACCGTCGGTGTGAACCTGATCCACGCGGCGTTCCGCCATCGCGGGCATTTAAAGAAATTCGTCGAGTCGCTCGTGGACAACCTCGCCGAGGGACGGGTGGAGGTGGATTTATTGAAATTCAGCGGGCACGGGTATAGCTATTTTGACAACCGTCTCTGTGCCCTTCAATTGGTGGAAAGCGGCCTAACGGAGGCAACGATGTTTCTACCTAACGGTGATGTGGTGCAACCGGCCGAGGCACTCTATCACCGTCCGGTTCTACTGCTGCGCGGCAGTTTTGATCCGGTGATGAAAATCCATCTCGAAATGCTGGAGAAGGCGCGGGAGGGATTTGTCCGCCCGCTGGACGAACCTGACAAGATCGCCGCCATCGAACTTTGCGAAATTTCGATGCACAACCTGCTGCGGGGCAGGGGAGTGGATCCTGTCGATTTCCTTGACCGTGCGGACGCGCTTCAGTCGTTGGGGAAAACGGTGCTGCTGTCACGTTGCGCGGAGTTCCACCGCCTCGCCGCCTTCCTTCACCGCTACACGAACAAGCCCATCGGCATCATTCTCAGCATCGGGCTGCTCAACGAGCTCTTCAAACCGAAGTGGTCGGAAAATCTGGCGGGAGGTCTGTTGGAATCCTTTGGACGACTTTTCAAGGAAGGGGTGACGCTGGAGGTGTTTCCCTGGAAGAACCGCCGCAATGGCGAGCTGGTGACCGCAGAAACCTTCCTGGCTCCGGACGACAGCGTGCATCTCTATCGGCACTTCCTCGCTAACGGCCGCATCGTCGGGGTCCCCTGCGACGATGACGAAATCCTGTCCTACACCGGCCGCGACGTGTGCCGGATGATCACGGGCGGTGACGAGAAATGGAAAGATCTCGTGCCGGAAGTGGCATGGACGATGGCCCGGCGCCATGCCCGGCTGCGGGTTTCCTGATTCCGCGCAGTTACTCCTCGTATTCTTCGTCCTTGGATCCCCGCAGATGTGAAGGGGTTTTCAGAAGGTCGAAATCCGAGCCACAATACATGCAGCGGAAGGTTTGCGTTGCGAGGATCGAGAGGGTGGCGGAAACCCCATGATTGAACGGGTAGACCCTTTTGGCCCGGGAATGGGCGCGAGCTCCGGAGTTGATCAGCGGCGAGCCTTTGCACAGCGGGCAGCGCGCCGAACGCCGCTTGAAAAAGGCAATCAACCACATGGCCGCGCTGAAAACGATGGCACCGACGATCACCCGCACGGCCAATTGGCTCGGCTCGTGGAACATCACCAGGAACGCGGTCACCACCGTGATCATCCCCATGTATTGCAGCGCCGCAAAGAATGCGGCCACGTTGAACGGCCTGCTCGATGGCAGTGAGCGTGCGCGTGGCAGCTTCGCTTCCCTGACTTCATTCACTCTTCCCAGCATCTTGAAAGTGAAAGTCTGGAATCCAGCGATTGTTTGCAAGGCTTGAATTCCAGTGTTTCGGAATAAAAGGGTGCGGCAGGGATTGATTTCGCCCTTGGCTTGCAGCGCTCTTGACCTCCGCAAGGCCGGGGTTTTACCTGTTCCAGATGACACCACTTTACGAAGGCAAAGCCAAGCGCCTCTGGGCCACCGATAATCCGGACACCCTGCGGATGGAGTTCAAAAACGACGCCACCGCCTTCAATGGTGAAAAGAAAGCCAGCTTCGAAAACAAGGGCCGCCTGAACAACGAAATCAGCACGCTCATCTACGGATTTCTCGAAAACGCCGGGGTGCCCACCCACTTCGTCCGCAAGATCGACGAGACCAACGTCGAGGTGAAAAAGGTCACCATCCTGATGGTCGAGGTGATCGTCCGCAATCTATCCGCCGGCAGTTACTGCAAACGCACCGGCATCGAAGAAGGCCGCGTGTTTTCCCAGCCGGTCATCGAGTTCTCCTACAAGTCAGACGAACTCGGCGACCCGCTCATCAACGATGACTACATCCGCGAAATGGGCCTCGCCACTCCCGAGGACCTCGTCCACCTGCGCAAGTCCGCTCTCGAGGTGAATGCGATTCTAACCGACTTTTTCGGCAAGTGCGGTCTGAAGCTCGTCGATTTCAAACTCGAATTCGGCCGCCTCGTTTCCGATCCGTCGCAGATCGTCCTCGCCGATGAAATCAGTCCCGACGGTTGCCGCCTTTGGGATTTGAAAACTGGCGAGAAGATGGACAAGGACCGCTTCCGCCGCGACCTCGGTGGTGTCATGGAGGCCTATCAGGAAGTGCTGGGCCGCATCAAAGCGAACGGTTGATTTCAGCCGCCCATGAGTGACGAGCCGCTCGGTTGTTTGTTACGGTTGCTCTGGATTCCCTACGAGCTATGGAAAGCCATATCCGAACAGTCACGGGTCGGCACCTCCGAAATGGATCGCGAATCGGGCCGCTTCTTGTGGAAATTCGCCATCGGGGGGACCATTCTCGTCGTTCTGGGAGCGATTTTCTGGATTTGGTTCAGTATAAATAAAAGTTGAGATTTTGTCTTTTAAGTCCTAATAGTTGCTTTGTGGATAAAATAAAAGCTCTTAGCCAGCGGAATCCGGTGGCGATTGCCCGGGAAACTGGGCAGCAGCTCAAGCGCTTGCGGCTCGCGAAAGGCTGGACCCGCGAGGAGCTCGCCGAAAAATCCGGCGTCGCGCTTTCTACATTGAAACTGCTCGAAACCAGCGGCAACGGTTCATTCCAACGGCTGATTCGGATCGCCGTGGCTCTGGGTGTGGATGGTGAACTCCG